>JBFEWG010000140.1:0-4955 GCA_041546465.1 Sulfurimonadaceae bacterium | reverse complement strand
TGCCGCACCTACGGCATCCTTGCATTTCACACCTGAACTGTTTGATGATCTCAAGAGCAAACATCCCCTTGAGTTCTTGACCCTTCATGTCGGTGCTGGTACGTTTAAACCGGTCGAAGCAGAAACGATCACGGATCATCCAATGCATTCTGAATATTATCATATCCCGCAAAAAGCACAAAAGATCATTGACTCAGACATACCTCTTTTAGCGATCGGGACCACTGTTACACGGACTGTTGAATATTACGTACGCACACACAAGCATGAAGGGGAGGCAAATCTCTTCTTGCATCCTAATAATAAACCAATGCGTATCGATCACCTTTTGACTAACTTTCACCTTCCGAAATCAACCCTTTTGATGCTTGTCGCCTCGTTTATCGGAATAGAACAGACCCAAAAGGTATATGCTGAAGCTATCAAGGAACGCTACCGATTCTTCTCTTACGGTGATGCTATGCTAATACTATAGCCATAATACTTTTTAAGTATCTACACGTTATCATAGGTTAAAAAAAGTGATAACATGTCTAAAAGCCTTTACTTTGCCCGTCAGCCTATACTTGATGCAAATGGTTTTATATATGCCTATGAACTTTTATACCGCAGTTCTTTTGAACAGAACTTTCACCCCATAGATGACGACAGAGCTGCTACTGCCCAGGTCCTTGTCAACACCTTGAATCTCATGGGGCTTAATAATATTCTTGGTGACGCCTTTGCTTTCATTAATATCAATGAAGCGCTGTTGATGGATGAAGTAGTCTTTTCTATTCCCAAAGAGAGGTTTGTCCTTGAGATTCTTGAGACCGTTACGATCAACGACTCCATTATTAAACGAATTAAAACTCTAAAAGAGAAAGGGTATCGTTTTGCTCTTGATGATGCCGACTGCTCCAAAGAGTATATTTTGAACTTTCAGCCTATCTTTAAATATATTGATATCTTGAAACTGGATATCAGTCTTCTCGAAGAGGAAAGGCTACCTCAATTTCTTACCTTGTTTAAAAAGTTTGATTTGAAGATTCTTGCCGAAAAAGTCGAGACCCAGGAAGAGTTTGATAAATACAGCTCATTAGGCTGTGACTTTTTTCAAGGCTTCTTTTTTGCAAGCCCTGACATTATCGAGAATAAACGACTTGATCCGGAACAGGTCTTTATACTCGATATGATCCGACAGGTCCAGACAGACTATGATATTGATGTGATCTCACGTCACTTTGAACAGAATGTCGCGCTAACCCTACAGCTTTTACGTTTTATTAATTCAGCCGCTTTCAGTTTCAGGTCTTCGATTAAATCGATTCGGCAGGCACTGATGCTGCTCGGCCCAAATCAGCTTAACTCCTGGCTCTTGCTTATCTCATATGCCAAGCCGACAGCCGGGGCGAAAGGCTTGAAAAATCCACTTTTGAAACTGGCCCAGACCCGTGCGAACATGATGCAGACACTCTCCAGAGCTGTCTTCAAGGAGCAGTGTGACTCCGTTTTTTTGGAAAAAGCCGCTTTTATCGGTCTGTTGTCACTTGTCGAAGCCCTCTTTCAATCACCGATACAATCTATTCTGAATGAGCTGAATGTTGATGATGAGATCATACAGGTCCTTATCCTGCATAAAGGTGATTTAGGAAAAATCTACCAACTGGTCTGTGCCGTAGAACTCTTTGACTCTGAAAATGTAGATAATCTCTTAGGCAGTATAGACCTGCCACAAGAGGAGTTCTCCGTCGCTATACAGGAGGCCTATACTATTACCGAAACGTTCACAGCCAATCTAAGTTAAAATCCACACTTCAGCTTTTATCATCGTTTTAAGTATTACGCGATATTATCGTTACCCTAATTAAAAGTTCAAGAAGTCAAATGTCAAAAAGTATCTATTTTGCCCGTCAGCCTATTCTCGACGTTAACTCAAAGACTTATGCCTATGAACTTTTATATCGAAGCCCGACCAATAAGGACAATGCTTCCTTTGTCGACAACCATTCAGCCACCGCGCAGGTCCTGGTCAATACCCTTAATTTTACGCATCTTGAAGATATTGTGGGGGAAGCCTTTGCCTTTATCAATATTGATGAACAGATGCTGATGGACGAGGTCATCTCATCTATTCCAAAAGAGAAATTTGTCCTTGAACTACTTGAAGATATCACGATCACTGAGGTGGTCATCGATCGTATCAGGTCGTTAAAAGAACAAGGATACCGATTTGCTCTCGATGATGCCGACTGTACAAAAGAGTATTTTATAAATTTCCAACAGATCTTCCAATATATCGATATTCTCAAACTTGATATACAGCTCCTTGAAGCCGAACAGGTGAAGAAGTTCCTTCCCCTCTTCAAAAAGTTCAACCTTATCCTCTTGGCCGAAAAAGTCGAGACACAAGAGGAATTTGACACCTATAAAAAACTCGGATGTGAACTCTTTCAAGGCTTTTTCTTTGCCAAACCCGATATCATCGAAAACAGAGAACTTGATCCCAAGCAACTGCAGATCATCAAACTTATACGGATGCTTCAAGACAGTGCTCCTATCAATGATATCTGCCAGGCCTTTGAGCAAAATGCCGCCTTGACCATTCAACTTTTGCGTTTTATCAATTCCGCTTCGTTCAGTTTTAAGACTTCTATCAAATCGATCCGCCAAGCGGTCATGCTCCTAGGCCCGAGTCAGTTAAAGTCCTGGCTCCTATTGACCTCCTATGCCACGTCAAAAAGTCCAAAAGGAATAGAGAACCCTCTGCTTCATCTTGCCCAGACCCGCTCCAACATGATGCAGGTCCTCTGCAAAGTTGTCTGCAAGGAACAGAGCAAAGCTAACCTCGAAAGAGCAGCCTTCATCGGACTGCT
Organism: Sulfurimonadaceae bacterium; assembly: GCA_041546465.1. GTDB lineage: Bacteria > Campylobacterota > Campylobacteria > Campylobacterales > Sulfurimonadaceae. The sequence goes on along the minus strand of JBFEWG010000140.1, from coordinate 2,100 downwards.
TTCTCTTATTGAAGCTCTTTTGAATGTGCCGATGGAGGATATACTCAACGAACTTAATGTGGATGATGAGATCATTCATATACTGATGGAAAAAGAGGGAACGATGGGTGAGATCTTCAAACTGGTCTGTGCCGTCGAACAGTTTGAGACACAAACGATTGAGGCCATCTTAAACTCTCTGTCACTGACCAGAGCACAGCTGGCCGAAGCTATTCAAACCAGTTATGAAATCACAGAAAACTTTTCGCATTACAGTAAAAAAGAAGAGCTCTGATCTAGATCACCACCACCCTTCCCTGAAGTACTTTGACCTTTCCCTGCAACTCATATTCAAACAGTTTCTGAGCATCGAAAGCAAGTACCTCTTCATAACTTGGCGAACGACTGCAAAACTCCAAAAAAAGATCAACTGCTGTTTCAGTTTTACCAAACATATTCGCAAAAGCATTTATATCTGTTATCAATGATGCCTTCTCCTCTTTCAATAGTCTCATACTTCCTTCACTCTCTCCCAGACGATGCGGCAAAACATAGATGCTTTTTCCCATCTCAAGAGCATATTCAACGCTTCTCATGCTTCCGCTGTCAAGGTCGGCTTGTGCGACTATCAGTACTTCTCCCAGTGCGACTACCAAACGGTTTCTATGCACAAAACTGTAAGGTTTAGCTTGGGTCCCGTCGCTATATTCACTCAGTACCAAAGCATTCAGTGCCATGTCTTCAAGAAGTTGCTTATTGACCTTCGGATAGACAATATCCAACCCATTGGCCAGAACAGCAATCGTATTGGGATATGCCCCGGTATGTGCTGCCGCATCAATGCCCATCGCTCCTCCGCTGACAACACATACATTTCGCTTTGCCAATTCACCTGCCAAGGCATGCACTGTAGCACGTGAATAGGCATAGGCTTTTCGTGAACCGACTATCGATACCTTTCTAAGACGCAGTAAGTCAGTTTTACCACGATAGAAAACCTTTTCGGGTGTTTTGTTAAGGGAACTAAACTCGGAAGGGGAAAAAGGAAGCACTTCCGTGATCTGCATTTAGATCACCTTGTTAATATAGACCAGTTCGACACTCTGAAGTGCTTTCTTTGAGTTTCTCAACGCTTGCAGTGTCTCTTTACGTGGATGGCCGATAGCTATAGCCGAACCGTGTTCCTTCGCTTTTTTGATCGCTTTTTTGATCTGTGCTTGAATGTACTCCACATCTGATTCATGATCCAAAAAGACATCTCTGGCAATATAGGGTTTACCTAAAGAAGCCATGACTTCAGGTACTTTTGTCTCTGCCGTTGTCCGACTGTCAAGAAAACCGATCCCCTCCTTTTTCAATGCGATTATAAGGTCTTTGACAGCGCGTTCATCAGAAGTAAAACGGCTACCGGTATGATTGTTCACATAATAGGCTCGTGGAAAGAGTTCCTTCACCTGCTTTACACGTTTATTGATCATCTCGGTACTGTCACTGACGCGAAGTGTGATCGGCTCCTCTGCTGAAAAATGCATGGCTTCAAGAGGAAGGTGCACCATATAAAGTTTCTCACGTGAAGCCAGTTTCGCTGAGTCCGGATGAGCTGGACTCGGTGGTAAAAAAGACATCGTCAGTGGCATATTGAGTTCTTTGATAGACGCTACGTCATGGGAGAAAGAGACATCATCTATGATAATCGCCAGTTTCGGTTTTTGGAAACTGCTGTATACTGCCGGCTTCTTTGCTTTGCGTTCCGGACCTTTTGGAGGACGCCCCAGACTATTCGTATCAAACTCATGTTTTGTATCGATTTCTTCTTTGGAATAACCGGACTTTTTCGTCTCCTCTTTACTCAAGACGTCTTGCAAACGTCCCACCAGGTCATTTTTCGGAGCCGCTATATCAGCAATCTTGGCTAAAAGTTTTTTCTGTCTTTCTTGCTCATATCGGTTCTTTGACTCAGCCTTAGCCATTGCATCGCTGTAGCCTTTCTTATAAGCAGTTATCCCGATAATCCCTCCAAAAAGGATGATCAAAGATAATACCAGGACGTAGATCGCCCATGTCGTCTTTGACTTTTTTCGCTTTGCCCTGCTCATTTAAGGATGATTTCCATCTCAAGTA
>JBFEWG010000105.1:0-6892 GCA_041546465.1 Sulfurimonadaceae bacterium | reverse complement strand
TCTTTCCCATCAATATTAATCGTAACTAGTTCACCCATTTACTTCCTCCAATTTTACTCGTTTATAACGGTATTCATTATAATTCTCTGTACTGTCAAAGACAGGATTGCAAGCTATCGTTCCTTTAAGTTCTTCAGATACTTCAAACTTACGGTTATAGGTTTTACCGTCCATTTCAAAACGAACCATAGCTCCCGTTTTAATCCTTGCTGCCGTAGCAAACTGCTCAGAGCCTAACAGTATCAGGTCACCTTGATATGCCCTGTCTGTGAATTTATTTGATTGTGACAAAGGATGATTACATCTGTAAATGACTGTTCCGTTAAACTCGGAAATATCATCTACATCTTCAAGTGTCTCATCCTCACTCTTCGCATCTACGTTTTCAATCTCGTATCCATGGATTATCCCGGACACCGAGTTGATTTCTTCAAGATCATCAAATGCAACAGCTTTGTACCCTGACGTAGCAGGAAGCTTAGCCGTATAATCTGTTGTCTTCTTAGCTTGAACACCTAAAGCATTCGCTATGTCATTAAGCATATATCCGTCAAAATCCGTAGCTTCATGTAGCGAAACTACTTCTTTATCCATCGAAGTGAATGTCCCTTCTTGCTGGTTTAACCCCGGCATATCAAGGTCACCGTCACCTAAAAAAGAGATGGTGTAATCCGCTTTGACGTTATAGCCTATTGTTTTCCCTTCAATGACTTCATCGAGATCACATATAAGCGCAACACCCAAGGTATTTACCTCAGATGGGATCATTACAATCTCTAGATCACTGTATTTAGAAATCATGCCAAGTATCTTGGCAATGTTCTTCGACCTTGGATGATTAAACAGGTCTGATCCAACAGCAAGAACAGCTTTGTCATGATCAAGAAGTTTTTGATTGATATCATCAAACTCTTCTTCTCCAACACTGCTCTCCCCACAGATATATCCCTCATCCAATTCATCAAAGAAGGCTTTGTATTTTTCTTTTCCTTCTTCGTTGACCACATAATCAGCTAGCATTGCAAGAAGACCTTCTTCACTGCCCACTTCATATTTAATATATTGAGTGGCGACATTACTAAGTGACAGATCTTCAAGCGGATGCATATAGACTATATATGCATTGCTCTCTTTTTGTGCGATTTCAAGCGAGGCGCGTACTTTTGGGTTGTCTGCCGAAACAGAACATCCAAGTACAATCGCACAGTCACACGCCTTGATCTTATGCAGATTTCCACCATAAAGGTGCTTTCCGCTCAAGCTGCTGAAGTGATTCAAAAACTCTTGAAACTTCTTTGCATCTTTGTTTACAAGCTTATAGCCATATTTCTCTTTTAACCGTTGAAGAATCATTGCTTCTTCATTGGTTATCATCGAATTAAAAAGAATCGTATTCGCCTGCTTAAACATATCTATTGTCTTAGCGAAGGCTGTATCATCTTTTTTAGCGCAGTTTTCATAATCGTAAATAAAACGTCCTACTTCACATAACGATTCTAAGGCATGGACATTTTTCATTACTACTACTCGCCTACTTTTTAACTACGATCGTCCAGTCGACTTCATTAAACTTGAGTGAGTTCAAAAGCTCACATCCACATTCTTTCACAAGATCAGCAGAGCGTTGAACGCCCGAGAAGTCACCGATCTCAAATAAAAAGATAATGACCTCACCCGCAGTGATCTCGTTTGTAACGATCTCTTTCATACGGCCATCAAAATCCGCTTTCAAATGTCTTAAATCATAACGTTTCATTATCTATCCACCTCACCAAATACAATATTTGTAGTACCAATGATAGATACAACATCCGGGATCATTGACCCAGGAAGCAAGTCTGTCAAAATACCTGTATGCCAGAAAGACGGAGCACGCATTTTTAGACGGTATGGATATGGACCACCTTGGGAGTTGATATAGAAACCAAGCTCACCTTTTGGAGATTCAGTTGGGATATACACTTCACCTACCGGTGGACGCATACCTTGTGTTACAAGAACAAAGTGCTGCATCAATGAGTAGTTCTGTGTCATGATATCGATTTTTGGCGCAGAGATATACTGAGGAGCATGAGCCATAAGCTCAGTCTCATTGTTCTGCTCACATTTTTTGTACATATCCATTGTTTGATAAAGAATCTTTGCCGACTCACGCATCTCAGCCATATAAAGCTTATAACGTGCGTAGTTGTCACCTTTTTCAGAAACTGGTACATCAAATTCAACTTCATCATAAAGCTCATATGGCTCTTCTTTACGAATATCCCAGTTGACACCGGATGCTCTTAGCATAACTCCTGAACATCCCCATGAGTTAGCCATCTCAGTTGAGATAACCCCGACGTTCTCCATACGCATTCTCCAGATACGGTTGGTATCCAACAGGTCTTCATAATCTTTAAGATCTTGCGGAAACTTGTCCAGGAATGCTTTAAGATCAGGGATGAAGTTATCAGGGATATCAAGTGGAACACCACCGATACGTACTGATGAGTGCGTTAAACGGGCACCACAATAGTCTTCGATAATATCCATCAAATATTCACGCTCACGGAAAGCATACAGGAATACTGTCATCGCACCGATATCCAATGCCGTTGTTGCCAACCAGAAAAGGTGTGACATCAAGCGGTTGATCTCAAGAAGCATCATACGGATAACTTTCGCACGACGAGGCACTTCAAGTCCGATCAGTTTTTCAACTGCTAAAGCGAAGCCGTAGTTATTTGAGCTTGAGGCGATGTAGTCCATACGGTCTGTCGTTGGCAGGAACTCATTGTAAATCATGTTCTCTGCCATCTTCTCCATACCGCGGTGAAGGTACCCGATATCCGGATGAGCCTTGGTGATCTGCTCTTGTTGCAAGTGAAGCATAAGACGTAACTGTCCATGCGCCGACGGGTGCTGAGGACCGAAGTTGATAACCATCTCGTTATCTTTACGGTCAAAGCTGATATTCTCAAAAAATGGTCTTAATCTGTTTGGCTGTTGCATGTCAATCCTAACGCTTACGATCTGTAATAGTTACAGCTTCGTCTTCTATGAATTTAGAAAGGGCGAATACACCACCTTCTTCTTGATAACCAAGCGGAGTTTCCGGCTGATCTTCTTTAAATTCTTCTCCACGAGAAACCTCATGACCAAGACGTCCGAAACGCTCTGTATCATATCGGTCTACCATCGCCGGATCGCGGTTTTCAGGCCCGATGATATCACGTGCCTCTTTACCGTAGATCTTGTCAACTTCATACCATGAAGCCGCTTCGTCACCCTGTAGAGGATAAGTCTTAAGCAGTGGATGTCCAACCCAGTCATCCGGCATAAGAATACGTTTCATATACGGATGGTTGTTGACTTTCACGCCTAACATATCGTACATCTCACGCTCTGCCCAGTCCGCTGAACGGTAAAGCGGGTTAAGTGACTCAACAGCTTGCTCTTTATCAATAAAACATTTAATGCGAACGCGCTTGCGTTTGCTCATTGAAAGAAATTGATAGAAGACTTCAAACTGACCCTTTTTTGCCAACCAGTCAATAGCTGAACACTCTGACAACTGGTTATATGCACATTCCTCTTTAAGGATCTTCGCAACTTTGAAGTTGTCATCAGGATTGATCACAACGACCATTTGATCAACTTGGATATAAGAGTCAATCACTTCACATTGTGCTGTAATCGCAGCCAAATCTGCAGCAAACACATCATCGGTATCAACCGGTGATTTAGCTACCTGTGGAGCCACCCAATAACGATCTGTGTAATACGATTTCTTTTGAACATCGTCTTTTGGTACGTATCTTCTCATTATACTAACCTCTTTTGACGTTGTGATTTACCCGCTTTTTCCGAACGGATCTTTTTCTGTAGCATCATAACTGCATATTGAAGTGTCTCTGGACGTGGTGCACAACCCGGAAGATACAAGTCAACAGGAATAACACGGTCAACTCCCTGAACCGTAGCATAAGTGTTGAACATACCACCTGTATTCGCACATGATCCCATTGAGATAACCCAACGTGGTTCCGGCATCTGATCATACAAACGCTTAATAAACTCAGCATGTTTTTTCGTTAAAGTCCCTGCAACGATCATAAGGTCTGATTGACGTGGTGATGCTCTAAAGATTGTACCGAAACGGTCAAAGTCATAACGAGATGCCCCGGAAGCCATCATCTCAATACCACAACAAGCAAGACCGTATGTCATTGCCCAAAGTGAGTTTGAACGTCCCCAATTAATAATTTTGTCGACAGAAGTCAACGCGACCGGAAGACCTCCGTCCTGTGTATAATTTACTTGATGCTGTGCCATTCAAGTGCTCCTTTTTTCCATGCATATACAAAACCGATTGTAAGCAATAAGATAAATAACATCATTTCAACAAACCCGAACCAACCTAGCAATTTAAAATCAATTGCCCATGGGAACATAAACACGACCTCTACGTCAAACAGTAGAAATAGTAGTGCGAAAAGATAGAACTGTGTTGAGATACGGTTGGGCTGTTTAGTAACCTCAGGTCCACACTCATAAATTGACAGCTTGATCTTCTCTGATGTCTTAGCAGCCAGCTTATGACTGACCCAGCGAGCAGCCAAGGTTGTTGCATAAAACGCACCAAATGTAAGCACGAACAGTAAAAATACCCCAAAATACGGGTGATCTACAGGAATATGTTCCATAAAAACCTTTCTTAAATTACACAGTCAACTCCCTGCATAAAGCCTCTCTTTCAAGGCTTTTTGCAATTTTCCTGCATAAATAGACATAATGGCGACATACTAACGTAATAAGGATTAAAGCGAATTGATATGAGAAGGTGAAAAAATGCCCTTGTAACTTAAAGAAACACTAGTTTTTCATAGTTAATTTTCACTTGTTTTTATAAGCTAAGCTAATTATTGATAAACCCTACAGATTTTTCAGAGTCGAAGGTTCCTGATTTCTCTTTTTTAATCTCTTTAATAAAGTCTTCCAAAAGAAAAACAGGTTTATCACGAGTAGCAACAATATAGGCTGTATTTTTGACTACCAAGTTAATCTGTCCACCTGTAAGTCCGTACTCACTAAGTGCTTCAATATCAAAGCCATCCTCATAAGATGCATTTTCCGGCAGCATTTTCTTCCAAAGAAGACGTCTCTGATCCCTGTTAGGCTTTTTAAACTCTATCTTGTAATTAAATCGACGTGAAAAAGCAGGATCGATATTCTCTAACAGGTTTGTCGTAGCAACAAGTAAGCCTTCAAAATTCTCTATCTGCTCCAAAAATATATTTTGCATCTGATTATGCATCTGATCCGTCGAACTACCTACACCTTGAGAACGTGCACCGAGAAACTGGTCTGCTTCATTTAACAACAGAATTGGTTCTGATTTAGTCTTTTGTGTCAGATCATAATAAGTGTCAAATATCTTTCGGACATTTTTCTCGCTCTCACCCACATACATTGAAAGTATCTTTGAACAGTCAAAGACCAATACCTGGCGCTTAAGTGACTTTGCCAGGGAATATGCCGTCATCGTTTTACCAGTCCCCGGATGACCGTAGAACATCACGCGCGCATCTATTCCTGATTTCTTCTCTTTTATCCCCCACTCCTGCAATCTCGCTACGACCTCCTTATCAACTTGCCGCATCAAAGAGTTCAGTGTCTCTTCTGTTTTAGGATTCAAAACGACATCATTCAATGAAGTCATAGGTTCTACCAGTTCAAATATATCCTGTTCTTTGATCAACATATCCAGTTTCAGCTTACGGACTTTCTTCTTTTTTTGCGGATGAATAATCTCATGGAGTACATCATCTACAATATAAAAAGCACGACTGATCCCACCGAAAGGATTCAGCATCTCCTCATAGTCTATTAGCTCTTCTTCTATCAACTTCGCACCATCTTCAAGCAGTGAACGGTTCTTAATACGGTCATATTCATCTAGAGAGATAAGATCGATCAGGGAGTTCATTTCTCTAAGGTTGTTATCACCTGCCGAATACTCTTCTTTGAGCAATGCCAGGAATATAATCTGTTCCTTGTTCTCAAGTTTTTTCTGTTTAAAAAACTTCTCTAAGACCACTTCCTGTTTTGTCACAGCCAATCGGTCTGCGATCCGTTTTTCCAAAAGTTCAAGTTTGTTTTTCACCCGACTTATACCTAAAGCATTTTCATGTACATTATGGCGGATACTGCTCATCTTTTGATAGGATTCAATACGAAAAAACTGATCTTGTAAATACTCTAAATGATCCTCATAAGGCTTAACTTCTGGCAGAGAAAGTTCATTATTTCCCTCCTCAAGCAATTTTAAAAAAGAAGGCGTAAGAGAGACTGCGCTGTTTAATAGTTCAAGATGCGACATATCGCTTATTTTTAAAGGTTGAAATGATTGCTGCACTATCCATCCAAGCTCCAAGGCTGACTTGACTGTACCCAAATACTCAAGATAGACATAACCTTCAGAACCGAAAATATCCTGGAGCATATCTGCGACAATATGGTCTTCAACACCACTGACAAACTTCTTCGCCATATATTGTAAAACTTTACCCTCATTGGCCGAGCACTTTAGATGCTCATATATCATAGAGTTTTCAACGTTCTCAATTTCAATAAAATCTATTAGGTATTTCAAAGGGACTCCAAATATTCATTCTGTTTTAGATTAACTGATTGTGCCTTACAGTGGGCTTTAGTTGACTTTGATTTATGTGACTGGAATGGTCTGATTCATTTAAGTATTATGATTATTAAGTTTGTTAGTTGGATAAATGTTGTTAGGGTTTAGTAAAAAGAAAGTCCAGGCGGCGACCTACGTTCCCACAAGTGAAACCTGCAGTATTATCAGCGAAGAGGGGCTTAGCTTCTGGGTTCGGAATGGGACCAGGCG
>JBFEWG010000168.1:0-3520 GCA_041546465.1 Sulfurimonadaceae bacterium | reverse complement strand
GAACTTAAAGGAACGATAGCTTGCAATCCTGTCTTTGACAGTACAGAGAATTATAATGAATACCGTTATAAACGAGTAAAATTGGAGGAAGTAAATGGGTGAACTAGTTACGATTAATATTGATGGGAAAGAGATTCAGACACAAGAGGGTGAATTTGTATTAAACGCCGCTCGTGCCAATGATATCTTTATCCCGGCGATTTGTTATTTAACACGTTGTAGCCCTACATTGGCATGTCGTATATGTCTTGTAGAAGCTGATGGTAAACAGGTATATGCATGTAATGCAAAAGCAAAAGACGGCATGCAGATCACGACATCGACTGAGAATATCGAGTTAGAACGTAGAGCGATCATGGAAGTCTATGACGTAAACCATCCATTGCAGTGTGGTGTCTGTGACCAATCAGGTGAGTGTGAACTTCAGAACTATACACTTGAAATGGGTGTCGATTCTCAAACATATTCTATTGCTGATGTCAATCGTCCTGTACTTGACTGGGGTCACATCCATTATGACGCAGGTCTTTGTATCGTATGTGAGCGTTGTGTTACTGTCTGTAAGGATATGATTGGGGATAACTCACTTAAGACGGTTCCTCGCGGTGCGGAAGGTATCTCTGAAGATCAAAAAGAGTCTATGCCTAAAGATGCATATGCAATGTGGAACAAGCTTAACAAGTCAATCATCGGTCTGACTGCCGGTGGAGATATGCTTGATTGTACTTCATGTGGTGAGTGTGCTGCCGTTTGTCCGGTCGGTGCACTGGTAAGTACAGACTTTATGTATACGTCAAATGCATGGGAACAGACACAGATCCCTGCAACGTGTGGACACTGTTCAGCAGGTTGTCAGATCAACTATGATGTCAAGCATGAATCTATTGCCAACCCTGAAGACAAGATCTATCGTGTCATCAACGAGTGGAACTATGTGTCACTTTGTGGTGCGGGACGTTATGCTTATGATTATGAGAACAGAGATGTTGTTAAAGATGAAGTCGCATTTGCCAATGCACTTGAAGCTTTCGAAAAAGCTGATACGATCAAGTTTACTTCTACTATTACAAACGAAGAGGCTTACATCCTTCAAAGCCTTAAAGAGAAGAAAGGGTATAAGCTTGTAAACCCTGAAGCGAAAGCATTCCAAAACTTCTTGAAAGATTACTCTGAAATCTCTGGAACAGCATTGTATGGTTCAGACTTGAAGGTTGCTCATGATGCAAACTTCATCGTTTCTGTCGGTACGGCGCTTAAAACAGATAACCCGAATGCACGTTACGCGTTCAATAACTCTATGACGATGAACAAGGGTGCAGGTCTTTATTTTCACCCAGTAGTTGACCCTGTTATTGATCAGATGGGTAAATCTGTTATGTCAATTAACCATGCACCACTTCAAGAGGAGGCGGCACTTTATCTGATCCTTGATCTATTTGCAGATAAAGAGAAACTTCCGGCATCTGTTACTGAGTATCTTGCAAGCTTCCACTCGATGAAAACGATTACAGTCGAAGAGACGATCAAAGAGAAGGTCGTTGAGATGGTTAAAGAGATGAAAGTCAACGAAGAGACAGGTGAAGAAGAGGAAGTTGAAGTAGAGAAATCGAAAATGGTTCCTAAGAAAGTCTCTAAAGAGGTCGAAGTTGATGAAAACCGCCTGTTAGAGATTCTAAATGCTCCGAAGGACTTTGAAGAGAACATGGAAAAATTCCTCAAGAAAAAGGATGCTTTCTCATTGATCGTCGGACCGGACCTTTATACACACCCTGCATCTAAAAACCTTGCACGTCTGTGTGCACTGATCGAAAAATATACGGAATTTGAACTGGTAATGATTCCTGCCTTGGCTAATACACTTGGTGTTTCTCAGATCTGTGAGCTTGATGATGAAGCAGGTTCATACTCTGTTGGTTATAACACAGAAGCAGACTTCGTCCTTTCTGCACTAGGCGACGGTGACCTGGATATGCCGGCAATGAATCAGCAAGAAGGAACATTGACATCTATCAACAAGCGTGTTAACCCGACAAACGTTGCTCTTGGATACGGCGGATATGTCCTGAATGATATCGCTAATGCATTAGGAATGAATGCCGAGTTGACAATCGATTACACAGAAGCACTACCAACAGCAAAAGGTTTCAAAACTGAGAAGTTTGACAACCTGCCAAACCATTATGAGAATGACGGTACTGAGGTTCGTGGTTATGTACTTGAAAGTGTCACGGTTGCAACTGGTGCGGATGAGTCTGTAGCAGCGATTATCGATTCAAGTATTGAAAAAGCACTTTACCTAGCCAACCCTGTTCGTCAGTTCTCTGACTTTACAGCAAAAGCACATCAATCTAAAGAGAAGCCAGGTCTTCATGCGTCTAAGTCGTACCTTGAGGCTAACGGAATCTCTGAAGGTGACAAAGTGAAGGTTAAGACAGCTAAGGGTGAGGTCGAGGTTGAAGTAAGCCATGATCATTTCATCGACGGTGAGATCGCTTATCTTACGACATTTGATTCAAAATTAAAATCAGAGGCTCTGTTTGACGGTTACCGCTTTACAACAGCTTCTATTGAAAGGGTATAAATATGGATACAGCATATATAATTGAAACGGTCATCAAGATCGTTGCTATTTTAACTGTGTTTTCTGCGCTTGCAGGTCTTGGGACCTATTTTGAGCGTAAGGTGCTTGCATTTATGCAAAGACGTCTTGGGCCGATGGTCGTTGGACCGTATGGTCTTGCACAGGTAGCAGCGGATGGTATTAAACTGTTTACAAAAGAGGATATCGTCCCTACAAATGTCGTAGGCCGTATCTTCAAGATTGCTCCGGTTATTACTGCAGCGACTGCTTTTATGGCAGCTGCTGCAATCCCTTTTATGCCTTCATTCACGATTGGTGATTATACAGTTAACCCGATTGTCTCTGATATCAATGTCGGTATTTTGTATGTATTAGCTGTTATGGCTGTTGGTTTTTATGGTCCATTGCTTGGGGGTATGGCCTCAGCGAACAAATATTCACTTCTTTCTGCAGCGCGTGGTGCGGCCGTATTTATCTCTTATGAGGTAATCACAGGCCTGTCACTGCTTGCACCATTGATGATGGTCGGTTCTTTCTCGCTGATTGACCTTAACAACTTTCAGATCGAAGGTATGTGGATGGTCGTCTATCAACCGGTTGCAATGGTACTTTTCCTGATCGCAGGTTTTGCTGAGACGGGTCGTACGCCGTTCCACCTGGTAGCAAATGATCACGAGATCATTGACGGTTTCGGTACGGAGTACTCTGGTATGCGTTGGGGTCTGTTCTTCATCGGTGAGTATGCCAATATGTTCTTCTACGCTTTCTTGATCTCAATCATCTTCTTTGGTGGTTTCGGTGACGGTAGTGTTTCAGGTGCCTTTGCCCTTCTTGGTAAGGTAGCGTTCTTTTTCTTCTTCTTCTTGTGGACACGTGCAGCGTGGCCAGATGTAAGACCGGATCAGTTGATGTGGCTATGTTGGAAAGTATTAATGCCAT
>JBFEWG010000139.1:0-4961 GCA_041546465.1 Sulfurimonadaceae bacterium | reverse complement strand
ATGACTTCCAGTTCGTCTTCATGCAGCATGTTCATCATTGCATTGGCTACTTGTTGTACTTCTTGCTCTTGGATCAGCATTGAATCTCCATAAAATAAGGTTTGAAAAAAATATTATAGCTATAAAAGTTTATACTTACTGTTGATGTCAGGGAAGGCTGATATATATAAAACTATTTAAAGCCTAATATGACAAACTGTTTTAATGTTACGACTTACGACTGTCGGCAATACGTTTTAACATATCGTCAAGACCGTCGGTCGAGCGAACTTCTACGACGGCACTCACTACGGCATGCAAAGCGACATAGCGCAGAAAGGTTGGCATATCCTCGCATTCACTCTCTTTCATGTTCTCATCGAGTCGTGTCTTTTGTGAAGGAGTCACTTTGAAACTAAGCTCTATTGTCGGCTCCTGGTTTGATGTTCCTGCCGAGGTGAGCTTGAAAGCCTGGGTCTTGAGGGCGACGACTTTTATATAAGTATAGAGATCGTCAAAGCCGTTCTCAGCCGATCTGAGCTCTATGGTCTCTTTTTGTGAGGGCGTTACTTTGAAACGTATTTCAATAGCTTGGTCCATAACACTTTTCCTTCAGAATTGATCGTGTCATGATAATGTAAGTTCACTTAAAAGTGAAAAAAAGCATGAAGAGTCCTGTCGGCTAAACTGTGCATATTGAAATATACTTTAGTGCTTCGTCCAAAGGAGTTTTAACGCTTTAACATTTAAGAGAGGACAGGCTACAATTCGCCCAATGGATTAATCAGTCAAACAGATTAAAAATTATAAAGGGTAAATAATATGATAAACACAGACGCATTGGCCTTGGTGCAGGATGAAAACACATCTGCCGAGGTACTTGATCAGTTGAGTACTGATGAGAACCCATTCATCCGTGTGCGTGTTGCAGCACACATGAATACATCGCCAGAGACCTTGGCAAGATTAAGTGAAGACGAGACACCGCTGGTCAAACAATTTGTCGCTGAGCATCTGAACACTCCGGTTGAGGTTCTGCTTGAATTGAGCAAGGACAGTGACATGTCATACTGGATAGGCGGGAATCCGAACACTCCAGTTGGACTTTTGATCAAATTGAGCGAGAGTGAGGATGAAAATACAAGGTCATCGGTCGCGGTAAACCCAAACACCCCGTTAGAGATATTGGATATCTTGCGTGAGGATGAGAATGAGGATGTCCGTAAAGCGGTCACAAAAAACCCGAACACGCCAGAAGAGCCTGTCGAATAATATCTTTCTTAACAAGACTCTCTCTCAAGGTTATTCACAGTACCAGAAGTGAGGGTCACTTCCAGGTATCATTATACTAGTTATCCTCTTCTTCTTTGGCGATCTCTTCGCGGATCTGATCCATATCAAGACCCTTGACATGGTTAATAAGCTTATCAAAAGCCTCTTCAGGCAGCATACCGGCTTGATTAAGCAGGATGATACCATCTCTGCTGACCATTAGCGATGGGATAGAACGGATACCATACTGTGCTGCCAGTGCTTGCTGCTCTTCAGTATTGACCTTAGCGAAGGTAATATCGGGGTTGTTTTCTGCTACCTTTTCAAAGATAGGGGCAAACTGTCTACACGGTCCACACCATTCAGCCCAAAAATCGATAATGACGATTTCGTTGTTATCAAGGGTTTCATTGAAGTTTTGTGCTGTTAAATTAAGATATGCCATAGATTTTCCTTTATGTTTAGAGATCAGAAATTTTTGCTTTTCTAAACTTTTTAAATGTCTGTTTTTTTGGGGATTTTATTATTGAATGATTAAATGGTGCGGATGAGAGGACTTGAACCTCCACACCTTGCGGCACTAGATCCTAAGTCTAGCGTGTATACCAATTTCACCACATCCGCGTGTTTTAGAAAGGTTTGATATTGTTAGAAGTGCTTTATAAGAATGGTGCGGATGAGAGGACTTGAACCTCCACACCTTGCGGCACTAGATCCTAAGTCTAGCGTGTATACCAATTTCACCACATCCGCGTCTATAAAACACTGTTAACAATATCAAAGTGGTACGCCCTAGAGGATTCGAACCTCTGACCGATGCCTTAGAAGGGCATTGCTCTATCCAGCTGAGCTAAGGACGCACATCTAGGTGGTGCGCCCGACAGGATTCGAACCTGTAACCAACGGATTCGAAGTCCGTTACTCTATCCAGTTGAGCCACGGGCGCATCGTTTTAAAGGTTGGCGAATCAAAAAACTCTGTAAGAATCTCTTTTTAGAGAGCTTTTAGATAAACCGAGCTACTTTTATTTTTTCAATGTTACCACATGGGGTGGAATACGGGATTCGAACCCGCGACCCTCTGAACCACAACCAGATACTCTAACCAACTGAGCTAATCCCACCATATGAATATGATAATTACGTCTTGAAAAGATAAAAATAAAAAGTGGTCGGGGCGAAAGGACTCGAACCTTCGACCCCCTGGTCCCAAACCAGGTACTCTAACCATACTGAGCTACGCCCCGACACTGTTCAACAATAATTCAATTGATGAGGGCGAAATTATATACAAAAGGCTTGCAATTGTCAATACTATTTTGAAGGAAATATGAAGAAGTTTCAAATTCGTTTATTTTAATCTCGATTGAGTATAATCGTTTAACAAAAATTATGAAAGATAAGATATGAAAATAGCACGTTTTTCCCGGTTGGGTTTTATCTTGGCAGCGGCCGGCTCAGCCGTCGGTCTTGGTAATATATGGAAGTTCCCTTATATCACGGGAGAATACGGGGGCGGGGCATTTGTACTTGTCTATCTGATCACTGTACTGTGTATAGGATTTACGGTTATGATAGCAGAGATGCTCATCGGTTACCTTGGGCGTCTCGATGCGGCAGCAAGTTTTGAGTCATTGGCACCTCGGTTCAAGCCTCAGTGGAGATTGGCCGGTTTGATGGGGATATGGGCCGGAATATTAATCATGACCTTTTATTCTGTTGTCATCGGTTGGATACTTCATTATATTGTCGTCGCTTTCGGATCGCTTCCAACTTCGGTTGTCGAAGCAGAGCATGCGTTTACCAATATGCTCACAGAAGGTATCGGTACGCAGATCTTCTTTCATACGATCTCTTTTATCATCATCGCATCAGTATTGGTCCGCGGTATTAAAAGTGGTATTGAACGACTGAACATGATATTGATGCCGCTGTTGATTGTGATTGTACTTGCGATGTTTTTATATGCCCTGACCCTGAACGGATTTAATCAGGCATGGGACTTTATGTTCACACCGGATTGGAGTAAATTGAATTCGGATGCTTTTGTGACGGCAGTCGGACATGCTTTCTTCACGGTGTCGCTTGGGATGGGGGCTATCCTGACCTATTCGGCATCACTGCCTAAAGACAGTAATCTGGCAAAGAGTTCATTGATCGTTGTTGGTCTGGATACGGGAATCGCTCTCCTGGCAGGATTGACACTCTTTACTTTCCTCTATCAATATGGAGCAGAGCCGGCAAAAGGGCCGGGGCTTGTCTTCATCTCTTTGCCGGCTGTCTTTTACGAGATGGGTGTTATCGGTAATGCGTTTGCCATTTTGTTTTTTATAGCGCTTGCTTTTGCAGGTTTGACATCGGCCGTCTCATTGACTGAACCGATGGTACAGTATCTTATTGACAAGTATTCACTGAGCCGTCTGAAGTCAGTTATGATCTCAGGACTTTTCTTTTACCTGGTAGGAATCATCGCACTGCTTTCGAACACATCTGCCTTCAGTGAGACACTGACTTTTGGTTCAAAAAACTTTTTTGATTGGGTTGATCATATCACGGCATCTATCATGCTACCATTTGGTGGGTTGCTGATGGCGCTTTTTATCGGTTATGCTGTACCGAAGAGTCAGATCTATGCGACATTAAAAGATAGTCTGGGCAAAGGTTTTGAGATATGGTACTTTATGCTTCGCTATATTGCACCGATCGCTTTGATCATCGTAATGCTTAATTTGTTGGGGATTTTGAGCTTTTAATCATAGTCTTTGATGAGACTATACAAGTGTGAGAAGATATCCCCGGAATGGGGAATAATATTAGAATTGAATCATCCCGTCTACAGGTGAACTTGCTGTAGCGTAAGGGCGTTTTGGGATACGTCCTGAAAGGTATGACATACGTCCAGCGATAACAGCGTGTTTCATCGCTTCTGCCATGATCATAGGGTTTTGCGCCTGTGCGATAGCTGTGTTTGTCAAAACACCCTCCGCTCCCAGTTCCATTGCATAGGCTGCGTCAGATGCACAACCGATACCGGCATCGACGATAACAGGGACATCTACCGCTTCTCTTACAAAGACAACGTTATACGGGTTTTGTACACCAAGTCCTGAACCGATCGGTGCGGCCAGTGGCATAACGGCATGTGCACCTGCATCCTCGAGGCGTTTTGCCATGATCGGGTCATCAGATGTATATGCCATGATAGTAAATCCTTCTTTGGAAAGGACGTCACAGGCCTTGATCGTCTCAAGAACATCAGGGTAGAGTGTCTTTTCTGTATCACCGATGACTTCAAGTTTGATCAGGTCAATTCCTGTCGCTTCGCGTGTAAGTCGGAACAGTGTGATCGCTTCTTCTGCTGTGGTACAACCTGCAGAATTAGGAAGGAACTTTACATTCGTTCCTTTAAAGGTATCACGAAGGTTTTCTTTGTTTGGATCTGTGATGTTAAGACGACGGACCGCAACAGTGATGAGTTCAGAACCTGAAGCAAGCGTTGCTGCTTTTGTTGTCTCAAAGTCTGCATATTTACCGCTGCCGACTATAAGTCGTGAGCCAAGTTCATATTTACCGATTTTTAAAATATTATCCATGATGTGATTCCTAAAAAATTAATTGTGGGTTTATAACACAGAGTATCTGATAGCTTATTGAAGCAAATCAATTACAGTACGTGGTAAAAGCTCATATTCAAGTAGATGAATACGGTTT
>JBFEWG010000119.1:0-5902 GCA_041546465.1 Sulfurimonadaceae bacterium | reverse complement strand
TGTAGTCTTACAAATAAACACTTAGGTGTTTATTAATAAAACCCCGCCCTAAGGCGGAGAAATTTCGAAAGAGTCTTTTTACTACTTGGGAATACTGTAGTAAGAGGAGAACAAAACTCTAGGAGTACGCTAGGAAAGCTTCAGGGACTTACCTGCTTGCCACGATGAAACAGTGCCCGAGACTTTCCTACTCATCCTCCTTCGCGTACTTCTCATACAAGAAACTCAGTATCGCTTCACGACAACGGATATACTCCGGATCATGCTGAAGTGAAACCCTGTCTCTCGGACGCTCCAGGTTCACCTCCAATATCTCACCGATAGTCGCTTCAGGACCATTGGTCATCATGATGACCCTGTCACTGAGCAACACAGCTTCATCAATATCGTGTGTGATGATAATGACCGTGTTCTTGACATTCTGCTGGATGCGCATAAGATGCTCCTGCAGGTTCGCTCTTGTAAGCGAGTCCAATGCACCGAAAGGCTCATCCATCAACAATACTTTGGGTTTGATGGAGAGTGCACGTGCAATTCCCACGCGCTGTTTCATACCCCCGCTGATCTCACCCGGATATTTATCTTTGGCATGGTCAAGGTTTACCATCTCGATAAACTTGTACACACGCTCTTTCAACTCTTTTGAACTGAGTTCAGGCATGACCTTCTTCACCGCCATCTCGATGTTCTGATAGACGGTCAGCCAAGGAAGCAAAGAGTGGTTTTGAAAGACCACTGCCCGTTCCGGACCAGGTCCTGTTATCTCTTTGTTCTGAAGTATGATCCCACCGTCTGTTGCCATATCCAGACCGGCTATCATGTTCAATAAGGTTGATTTTCCGCAACCTGAATGCCCGATAATAGAGATAATCTCATTCTCTTTAATATTCAGATTGACATCTGTCACCGCTACATACTCTTTTCCTTTTGGCAAAGGAAATACTTTTTCTACACCTTCTAAATCTAAAAACTTACTCATGATTTCCTCCTATCGTCTTTTCGTATAATCAAAATAATCTGCTATTAATCCCATGATCACATCAAGGATATACCCTACTATACCGACAATGATGATTCCAATGACAATATTTGGATAATTCAGGTTGTTATACTCATCCCAGATCCAAAACCCGATACCGATACCCCCTGTCAACATCTCGGCAGCAACAATGACCAACCACGCGATACCAAGGCTTAAACGCATTCCCGTAAAGATATATGGAACGGCAACCGGCAAGATAATCTGCGTCACTTTTTCAAGCGCTGTAAAACGTAATACTTTTGCAACATTGAGGTAATCTTCGTTGACACTTTTGACTCCCAGGGCCGTATTGATAATGATCGGCCAGATCGAGGTGATAAAAATGGTTGAGATTGCCGTTGCATTGATATCTTGAAAGACCATCAGTAACAACGGTAACCATGCCAGAGGTGAAACCGGTTTTAGTATCTGTATATACGGGTTCAATGCCGTCATAAAGTTCTTCGACATACCGATCAACAGACCGACAGGAATACCGATCAAAATTGCCAGTGCAAAACCGGCGAAAACACGCTTGAGGGAGTTGACAACCTGCCAAAACAGGCCTTTGTCATCCTCATTTTCTATATAAAATGGATCAGACAATGAACCGTAGACCTCATCACCCTCACTGTTTACTCCACCAAATGCCGCTACATAGGTATCACTCGGCGTTGGAAAGTCCTCAACAAGAACTGCCAGTCCTGACCATGCAGGAAGGATGATCAACAATACCAAAAATGGCAACACTATTTTTTTAAGCCTTTCTAAACTCATTAATACTCCTAATATTTTTTAATTCTGTCTCCACACAGATAACAAAACACCTAGATGTTTTTTTATCTGTGTGTCAGCCGAAGCCGACACATTGATCATGACGTTTATTTAGTCACATACTTTGGATCAGCACATCCCGCCGGTCCGTAAGGACATACATAACTTGGCTGTTCCGTCTTAACTGTCCATTTGTTCACTGCTGCAAGCTCTTCTTTGCTTACTTTAGGACTAGTCACTTTGAAATCGAAGATATAATCAACGGCTTTGTTCGGATCCCATACTTTGCCATCCATGAACTTGTTGTATTCATCAACACCGTCTTTTTTCCATGCGCTTGGCGGAAGTGAATACCCTACTTCTTTCGCTGCTGCTTCAAACAGGTCAGGACGGTATGTCTTCTCGATCACCGCTTTCATATCAACAGGCTTGTCAAGCTGACCCCAACGATACATCTGTGTGATGAACCACATACCGTGAGAGTAGAACGGATACGCTGCATAATAGTTCGCGAACACGTTAAACTGAGGATTTGGCTCAGAGTCCTGACCTTTTAGGTACTGGAATGTCCCTGTCATCGATTTTTCAAGAACAGAAACAGGTGCTTTTACATAGTTTGGTTTAGATAGGATCTTCGCTGCTTCCTTACGGTTTTCCCATGAAGCATCCAGCCACATCTGTGCTTCGATGACTGCTTTCATGACTGCCTTCGTCGTCTCAGGGTTTTTCTCGACAAAGTCAGCACGTGCTTGAAGTACTTTTTCCGGATTGTTGTTCCAGATATCAAAGTTTGTTACCAGTGTCGAACCTTTTTTCTTAAGAACGATACGTTCATTCCACGGCTCACCTACACAATATCCTTCGATGTTACCCGCGATCAGGTTTGATGGCATAGTCGGTGGCGGGAACGGTTTGATCGTCGCATCACGATCCGGCTCGATTCCCGAAGTCGCCATCCAGTAACGAAGCTCATAGTTGTGTGTCGAAACCGGGTGAACCATACCGAAGTTCAATGGACTGTATTTAGCACCCTCTTTTTCATGTTTTGCATCGATATATTTTTTTAGTGACTCAGAACCAAGAGGACGTTTCTTCTCATCCATTCCATATTTTTTCATCTGCTTGATGATGTTGTTTCCAAAAGTAATTCCGTTACCGTTAAAATCAAGACTTAAAAGTGCTTGCAGGTTTGCATTACCATTGATCCCAAGCGTTGCTGCGATCGGCATACCCGCAAGAGCGTGTGAGAAATCGTACTCGCCGTTGATGACTTTTTGCTGGATACCCGGCCAACCGCCACCCTCTTTTACAACGTGAACATCAAGACCATACTTATCAAAGAAGCCTTTCTCTTCAGCGATGACCAACGGGGCACAATCTGTCAGTGCGATGAAGCCTATCGTCAACTCTTTCTTCTCGAGTTCTGCTGATAACAAAAGGCTGCTTGCAACAGACAGACCTAAACCTACTTTTACGACTTGTTTTACTAATGGAAAACTTAGCATTTAATCTCCTTGTTTTTACTACTGTTATTCTACAGGAAAGAGACTATTTTTTGACATATTAATGGTTAAATTTTAACCATTACTAGATTATATATTAGACAATTAATTTATCATAAAAATCATTTTTCATATAAGATTGGAATGAACAGTGAATGAAAGGAAGGAAGTATTAATCAGAAAGTTTTGAGCGTTGATTTTCTATTAGGAAAGAGAGAAAGACAGGTCACAGAATTGACCCGTCAGGTTAGCAATTAGATTGAGAACTTGTAATCCAGCATTGCCCAGAATTTTGTCGTGTCTTTTTCAAGATCCGAACCAAAACCAACTGCCTCGCTTTCACCTGAATAAAATGCTGCTTTAAGCATACCTGTTATACCGTTAAACCCAGGAATTTTGTTGATATAGATCAGATCGAGTTCATCACCATAATCGGTACTTCCTCTGTCCGCTTCAAAAGTATGGTAGATAACTTTTGCTACACCGAAGTCTTTAGCTTTATAACCAAGCATTACATTAGTATCAACCAGACCCGCTGTTGGTGTAACTAAAAACTTATCAGCCCAACCATTAAACTTGTGTTTTGTCGCAAACGGTGTCTGGAAACCTGCAGTTTCGCCATTGAGTCCACCTTCTTTACCTGCACCAAGCACCTCATAATTAATACCGGCAAGAATACCATCAAAATTTAGTCCAAGATCTAAGTTGTAATATTCTGAATCGCGATCAGCTTTTCCGTAATCCTTCACTTCTAAAGACGCATCTGCTTGCATTGCATATTCTGCACGATAACTGATACCGATATCACCTGCTTTTGTATCACCTGTCAAAGCGATACCATAGGTATCTGATACAGAACCGACCATATAAGAGTATGCTGTTACTTTTAGCTCATCCATAAGCTTGTACGAACCATTCAGTAAAGCCGTGTTTGTTGCACCAGAGTCTGTACCTCCACCAGCGATAATTGCACCCGTTCCTTCATTAATACCGTAATAGATACCCTGTTCACCATTACCATCATCACCAATAGCATTAACCCCATAGACATAAGCGGCAAACAGATTCAAGCTTTCATTTTTATAGGCTGCCGACACCAAATCTAAGGTCTGAAAGTTTTGTTTCCAGCCAACCGATCCGATAAAACGCTGGTTATCAAGATTCGTTGTACTTCTACCTACCGTAAGGTTGGCTCCATTTACACCATACTCAAGTTTTGCCTGGGACATTTTTGCCACATCAGCTTCAGCTGCAAGATCTTTATTGTTTTGATCAAGTGTATTGAAATCATTAACTGCATTGAGTTCTACTGTGGCTTTTAAACCATCAACTTCTAACAACTTACCACTGATGTTTAAGTTAGTTCTGTTTGTAAAAGTACTTCCTGAACTGTTTGTTGTTGCATCATTGTCAGTAAACTGATATCTCGGACGTAATTCTCCCTGAAACTTTACATCACTCAATACATTGATTCCCTCATCAGCTGCTTGAGCCGATACTGTTCCTACACTCATCATAATGGCAGTTGCCAAAGACATCTTGATTACATTTTTCATTTCTTCTCCAAATATTAATGTTGACAAAAGTATATCAGGCAATGAATTTAATTTAAACATACTTATGGTTAAATTTTAATCATTATGAAAAGTATTTAGAATAGAGTAGTTCTCGTTGTGGATAATAAAGCAACAGCTATAATAAATGCAATGAATTTTAAAGTAGAAGGATAACGATATAGAGCAAAGAGATGCTCTATATATAAAAGGTGAATTAGCGACGGATCTCTTTGATACGTGCTTTTTTACCTGTAAGGTCACGAAGATAGTAAAGCTTCGCACGACGAACACGACCGCGACGGATTACTGCAATTTCGTTGATACTATCTGAATAGATAGGGAAGATACGTTCGATTCCAACACTGTTAGCGCCGATTTTACGAACAGTAATAGTTCTACCAGTACCTGTACCGCTCATCGCAATACAAACACCCTCATAGTTTTGAACACGTGTTTTGTCGCCTTCTTTAATAGTAACGGCAAGACGTACAGTGTCACCAGCGCGAAAATCTGGAATGTTTTTCTCAGAGATTTGTGCGTTTTCGAAGTTTTCGATGTACTTATTTCTCATATTTTTTCCTTCTTTGATGCTTTTTTAGCTGATCAGGTCGAAAATATTTCGTCTTGCACTCAGACAAGAGGATTTTTAGTGCTGAAATTTTAGCACGGTTTCCCTTCATGTATTCTGATGGTGCACTCATATTTTCGTATTCTGGCGGTCGAGCAAAGGCAGGTGCTTCTAAAAGAAAGCCTTCAAAGCTCTCTTCATCCAAGGAGCCTTGATTTCCAAGTATCCCCTCCACATTCCTGCTGATTGCATCTGCCATCACCAATGATGGCAGTTCTCCACCGGTCAAGATATAATCGCCGATTGAAAACACTTCATCGGCAAACGTTTCGATGACACGCTCATCGATTCCCTCATAACGACCGCTTACAAAAGCGACATGTCTCTTCTTTGCTAAACGTTTGGCATCGTTTTGGTTAAACGGTTTGCCTACCGGTGTTGCAAAGATGATATGCACATCATCAGTTCGCAGCTTATTAAG
>JBFEWG010000179.1:0-2827 GCA_041546465.1 Sulfurimonadaceae bacterium | reverse complement strand
GCTTGCTTCATTTTGGCATTAAGTTCATCGAGAAGTTTTTTGCGTTCACGTGCAGGCATTTTTTCGGCTTTTTTGCTTTTGTTGTAGAGTTCACCGACATCTTCGAGTTTAAGGTTCTCATCAAGCTTTCTGATAACAGTCTTTGGAATAATTCCATGCTCTTTGTTATATTTATCTTGTAGTTCCCGGCGTGCGATGGTCGTGTCCATCGCTTTTCGCATAGATTTGGTGATTTTGTTGGCATAAAGGATGACTCTTCCTTCAGCATTTCTCGCCGCACGCCCCATCGTCTGAATCAATGCTGTCTCAGAACGTAAAAAGCCCTCTTTATCAGCATCCAAAATAGCGATAAGACTGACTTCGGGAAGATCGAGGCCCTCTCTAAGCAGATTGATTCCGATGAGTACATCAAACTCTCCTAGGCGTAGACCGCGGATAATCTGGTTTCGCTCAATGGCATCGATATCGGAATGCATATATTGCACTTTTATACCCAGGTCGGCCAGATATTTTGTTAACGCCTCAGACATCTTTTTAGTCAGTGTTGTTACCAATACACGTTCGTTTTTCGCAATGATCTTTTTGATCTCGTCATGAAGGTCTTCGACCTGGTTATCAGAAGACTTTACCTCGATGACAGGATCAAGAAGACCGGTAGGTCGTATGATCTGATGGGCAACGGCTGAGGAAAGCTTTAATTCTGTCTCATTAGGTGTCGCAGAGACAAAAAGATAATGTGGCGCCTTATTAATAAACTCATCATAGGTAAAAGGTCTGTTGTCCAAGGCAGAAGGGAGTCTGAAACCATAGTCGACGAGGACTTCTTTCCGTGAACGGTCACCTGCATACATTCCGCCAAACTGGGGAAGCGAGACATGAGACTCATCAACGATGACAAGGTACTCTTTGTGGCGCTGGGCAAAATAGTCTAAAAGCGTGAAGGGAGCTTCACCGGGTTTTTTATCAGTAAGATGGCGGGAATAGTTTTCAATCCCTTTACACATCCCGGTCGCTTCAAGCATCTCAAGGTCAAACTCGGTACGCTGTTTGATTCGTTGGTACTCAACAGCTTTCTCTTCTTTTGAAAAATAGTTTAGTCGTTCATCAAGTTCTTTTTCAATACGTTTGATCGCACGGGCAAGTTTTTCGTTTCCTACCGCGAATTGGCTTGTCGCATAGATCGTTACCTTGTTAAAGGTCTCGATCTTCTTGTTCTCAAGTACATCGATACTGTAAATCGCATCGACTTCATCCCCGAAGAACTCTATGCGTATGGCCTCATCCTCATGATAAGCAGGAAAGACGTCGATGACATCACCGGATACGCGGATGTTTCCGCGGTCAAAAAAGTTGTCATTTCTGGTATAACCCATTTCGACAAGACGTAAGAGCAGTTGCTTTTGATTGATCTCGTCACCTATTTCGATAGCCTGGACCATCTTGACATATTCATCCGGGTCTCCTAGACCGTAATTGGCTGAGACGGAAGCGACACAGATTACGTCATCATAACTCAAGAGATTGGCTGTGGCTGAAAGCCGAAGACGTTCAAGTTCTTCGTTGATTGAAGAATCTTTTTCGATGAAGAGATCCTGTCTTGGGATATATGCTTCAGGCTGATAGTAGTCATAATAGGAGATGAAATATTCAACATGATTGTTGGGAAAGAAACCTTTGAATTCAGAGTAAAGCTGAGCGGCCAGGGTCTTGTTGTGTGTCATTATCAGCGTTGGCATCTGCAGGGTCTGTATGACCTGTGCCATTGTATAGGTCTTACCGGAACCAGTGACACCGACAAGGGTCTGATAGCGGTTATGGGCTTTTATACTGTTTGTCAGTACTTTGATTGCCTCTGGCTGATCACCCGCCGGTTTATAATCCGAATTTAGTTCAAAACGTGCAGATGAGCTTTTCATAACAACTATCCAATCTTTAAAGTTTTCAATTTTGAAATTATAACTAAAAGAGAATATCGTGTTGCAGGTGGGCTGATTCATTAGCGTAGAGATGAAAAATGAGTTCGAGCGTTGCCTTTTGAGATAAATAGTGTTAGAATTATATTTATTGATAAAAGAGCAAGAATGCTCTATAAAGTTTATATATTAAATTACAGAAGAGTTGAAAGAATATGCATAATATAATAGAACAGTTAAATGAGAAGATCGATGCGATGGTAGGTCGTTATGAGACTATGAGAAACGAGAACGAGTCGCTTCGAAATGAGGTGATGAGTGCAAAGGCTCAAAGCGAAGCGAAAGATGCACAGATCAAAAGACTTGAAGAAGAGAATGCCCTCAAAGATATTGAAATAGAAGAGATCGTTAAAAAGATCGAATCGGCTTTAGGATAAAGATTGAGCAAGAAAATCACATTAACAGTCAATGGAAGCCGTTTTGATATAGACCTGGAAGACAATTTCGCAGGCTATATCGAGCAGGAACTCGATGAGAACTTCAATGTTCACGGTAATAATGATATCAAGACACTTCTGCAGGCGTATATCAAAAAAAATTATGAACTCTATGAATCTAAGCAGATGCTGGAAAGAACCCTCAAGAAGCTATAGTTCACACAAAAGTTAACAGAAAGACAACAATTATAACGCTAGATTTTCAGTAAGAAATAAGTAATTATGATATACACTGCTGTTAAGGTTACTAGAGTAATCTATATTCTAAAACAAGGAGTAAACCATGAAAAGAAGTGGTTTTACTATGATCGAATTGATCTTCGTTATCGTTATTCTAGGTATTTTGGCAGCTGTTGCTATTCCTAAACTTGCAGCAACTCGTGATGATGCAAAAATCGCAAAAGGTGCGACTGAAAT
>JBFEWG010000004.1:0-37391 GCA_041546465.1 Sulfurimonadaceae bacterium | reverse complement strand
CTTGCAGGTCTATGGGTGACTAAGCATGTATGGCTAGTAATTCCACAACTATTACCAATGAGCTAAGGAGGCCACTGAATGTTTTTAGAAAACAGAAGAACATTTCTTAAAGGTGCTGCATTTACTGTTGCAGGCGCCGCTATCGCTAAAAATGTAATCAGCACGGATGTTTTGGCTGAATCTCTAAATGAGAGCAAGTTCACAAACACACCTGATTCTTTAGCATTTTACCCACCACTTGATCAATGGGATGATTTCAAAGAGCTAGATGGTGATGATTGGAAACGTGGTGGTATCGACCGTCACGGTGTACGTACAGAAGATAACCCGGATGGTATCGAAGTTAATGATTATATGATCGTTCCTACAGCGTGTTCAAACTGTGAGGCATCATGTGGTTTGACAGCATGGGTTGATAAGAAGACTTTTACAGTTAAAAAATATATGGGTAACCCACTACACCCGGGTTCTCGTGGACGTAACTGTGCAAAAGGTTATGCGACTCAGTCACAAATGTACGATCCAGATCGTCTAGCTTTCCCAATCAAAAGAGCTCCAGGTTCTAAACGTGGTGAAGGTAAGTGGATCCGTGTAACATGGGATGACGCAATGACTGCCATCGGTAAGAAGATGGGAGACACACTTCGTAAAGGTGATGAGCTTTCTAAAAAATCTGTTATGTTCCACGTTGGTCGTCCAAACGAGAACGGTTTTACAGGTAAAGTATGGCAGACACTTGGTACGGATGCATTCAACTCACACACGAATATCTGTTCATCAGGTGGTCGTACACCGACGATCCAATGGGCAAATGATGACCGTTCTTCTCCGGATTGGGCGAATGCGAAACTTGTTTTCCTTAACTCATCTCACGCAGCAGATGCTGGTCACTACTTCCAACAAGCAGCAGGTCATATTGCTGATGCACGTAAAAAAGGTGCAAAACTTGTTGTTATGGATCCACGTATGTCAAACTCTGCAGGTATGGCAGATCTTTGGATCGCAGCATGGCCAGGTACAGAAGCAGCTATTTACCTGTACCTTGTTAACCGTATTCTTCAAGAAGATCAGGTTAATAAAGAGTTCGTACGTAAATGGTATAACTGGGAAGTGTTTATGGATAACACTAAATACCTTGAGTTTATGGTTGAGAAAAACTATATCTCTGCGGTACCTAAGAAGAAAGACTTTGATACATTCTTGAAAGTACTTAAAGAGCTATACGCTCCTTATACACTTGAATATGCAGTAAAAGAGTCTCATGTACCGGCATACAAACTAGAGAAACTATATGATATGTTTATCTGGGCTGATACATCTATCTCTTCTTACTTCTGGCGTGCTGCTGCTGCGGGTAACCGTGGTGGTTGGACTTCAGGTCGTAGTGGTTTCATGGCGCTTGGTCTACGTGGTGCTATCGGTCCTAAGGGTGGTACATTCTTCCACCACTGGCACGTTATTTCTGTTGCCGGTAAAGGTGGTTCTGCTACAGTGGGTCAAGGAGCTCGTGGTTCTAAAGTGCCTAAAGTTGATGTTTGGAATGAACTTACTTGGCCACCAGAATGGCCACTTTCAACGTATGAGATGTCATACTTGCTACCACACCTGCTAACGGATACTGAGTGGCAACAAAAGTGGATCAAAAAAGGACTAAACGTTCCTACTAAACTTTCTGTTTGGGTTCCACGTATGTATAACCCGGTTTGGATTAATCCAGACGGTTTCCGTTGGTTGGAAGTACTTAAAGATGAGTCTAAGATGGAACTTACGTTCAATCTTTCACCGGTTTGGTCTGAGACTAACTGGTATGTTGATTATGTTCTTCCAGTGGGTCTTGCTGGTGAACGTCATGATCAGCATTCAGAAGCTACTATGCCGGCTCGTTGGACGTCTTTCCGTCAACCGGTTATGCGTGTTGCTCTTGAAAAAGCTGGATGGAAGCCTGCTAACCCTAACCGTGCTACACTTGAAGCGCATATTAAAGCGGGTCTTGGTGAAGTATGGGAAGAAAATGAGTTCTGGTTTGATATGTGTGTTAACTACATCGATCCAGACGGTTCTCTTAACATCAAGAAAATGTGGGAGTCTAAACGTCACCCAGGTAAGCCGGTTACAATTGCTGAATGGTATGATGCAGCATTCGGTGACAACTTGCCAAACCTTAAGAAGACAGCTACAAATGATCCTAAATACAAAGATTCTGAATTCCCAGTATACGAGTATATGAGAGATCACGGAGCATGGTTGGAAGAAAACCATATCTATTCTCCACAAGAGCGTGAGCTTAAAGAAGATGGAACTAACCTTATCGCACATGGACACAAATATAATAAGCACCATGTACATACTGATAAGCGTACAGGTGTTATTACTGCTGAAGCGCATGGTGATGCTTGGAAATATCCAAATGGTAAGAAACCAATCGGTGTTGTTGTTGACGGTAAGAAAATGGAAGGTTTTGCTACGATGGATAAGAAACTTGATTTCTTCTCTGAGTGGTTTGCTTCTGATGAGTGGAAATGGCCGGAATTCGCAGTTCCTTTCTATCCTCGTAATGACGAAGAGAAGAAAGAAATGCAAGAGATCGTTTCACATGTTAACCACATGTATATGACTGAGGAAAACTCGTACGCACTTAATACTGTGTTCCGTTTACCGTACAACATTCATACACGTTCGGCTAACTCGAAACATCTTATGGAGATCTCTCAGAATCACGATCCGATCTGGATCTCTACTGAAGATGCTAAGCGTCAAGGTTTCAAACGCGGTGATTCAATCCGTGTTGAGATCGTGGATTCAGTTTCAGGTCTAAGCTCAGGTTACTTTGTAGCGATGGCTGTACCGACTGAAGGTGTTCTTCCAGGTACATTGGCATGTTCACACCATGGTGGTCGTTGGAAACTTGTTAACTCTGTTACGATTCCGAACGGTGTATCTGATGGTAAAGTGGCTGCTACAAATGCACCACGTAGCATGCATGATGAAGCATTTATGAAAGAATCTCCGGCGAATGCAGGTTCTGAAGGTGCTCAGATCAAGATCGAAGATTACGCTGGTACAACTGGTCTTAACAGCTTTGGTGTACCATTGGCTGAGATCCAGATGGATGGTAAAGAGGGTAAAATGAAATATACTCAAGGTATCGTTCCATTCAAATCTGAGCGTTTCGCTGATTACAACAAAGACTCAGATAATATCTGGTGGGATGGTCTTTCTGGTTCATGGCAAAATGCTGTGGCTGCACCACACCCAGATCCAATTTCTGGTATGCATTGTTGGCACCAAAAAGTTATCCTTTCTAAAGCAGAACCGGGTGACAAAATCGGTGATATCTCAGTTAACTATGAGAATAACCAAAAAGTTTACCAAGCATGGAGAGATCAACTTACACGTCCTCTTAACACAGCGAACAAATGGCGTCGTCCACAATGGATCAAACGTCCATGGGTTCCTCTTTCTGAGAAAGCCTACGCTGTTAAAATCAAATAATCTTTCGGGATTATTTACCTCAAGAGAAGATCTCTTTCTTCTCTTAAGCTTCTTGCAATACCATCCAACTAACTCCATATTAAGCTATTTTTACTATAATCGCAGATAATAAATTGGGATAATTTTTTTGATTATCAATAGGAAGATACTTTATGGAACAAACACAAGCACGCAGCAATATTTATGCTCTTTTATCACGTGTATTACTTCAGGAACTAGACAACGAGATGTTAGATCTAATCTTGAAGGACAAAGAAATCCGTGATTTTTTCCCGAGTCTAAAAGAGTGGAAAGTTTTAGAGTCAGCAGATAACAAGACACTCCTTGAACAGCACCTTAATGTTGATTTTGCGAACATTTCATTGCTTCATCTGGTCCCATATGAGACTTTTTATACGCGTGAAGACCAGATGATTGAAACGGGTGGGGCTAATCCGGTGACAGACATGTATCACGAGTATGATTATATTGTCGATTTTGAAAAAGCACGTGCCGTATCAGCAGATCATATCGGTGTTGAACTGGAGTTTATGCACTATCTTATAGAAGCCGAGATCGCCGCGGAAACTGCCGGTGATAAAGAAGCTGTGAAACATCTTCAATTCGCACAGAAGACATTCTTGAACAAACATCTTCTGAAATGGGCACCGATGTATTTGATCAATGTAAAATATGAATCACGCACACCTATCTATTATGATGCTGCTGAGATGTGTCTTGAGTTTATCCTTGCCGATAACGAATATCTAAGTACTGAAGCAGCGGCATAGCAGATATTTTATGGCTGGTTTAACTTTAGATCCTACCAAGTGTGTACGTGCGTTAGCGAAGTTTTCCGAATGTACACACTGTGTTGATGTCTGCCCGGTAGATATTATTTCCGTTGACAATCATCTGCCGGCATTCAATATGTCACAGTGTGTCGGATGCGGTGGTTGTGTGGCTGCATGTCCGACCGAAGCATTCAGCCTAGATAATTTCAATCCGACTAATTTCTTTTTTGAATTTGCACAGTCGGATGAGACATTGTTGTCCTGTAAGAAAAACGTTCCATGTATTGCCGCGCTCTCTGTCGATCATTTGGCCTCCTTGGCTCTTTTAAAAGAAGATCTCATCTGTGATACCGGGCACTGTGAATGTTGTGAACTTTCCGGCGGGTTAAGAGACAAGTTTGAATCGAACATAGAAGAGGCGAATTTTGTCCTGG
This sequence comes from Sulfurimonadaceae bacterium, assembly GCA_041546465.1. GTDB lineage: Bacteria > Campylobacterota > Campylobacteria > Campylobacterales > Sulfurimonadaceae. The sequence goes on along the minus strand of JBFEWG010000004.1, from coordinate 32,692 downwards.
AAGCGATTGAATCACCAAAGTCCATTAAGATGGAGGATGTCACTTTTGAACCGGAAATGATTGCTGAAAATGATGACAGACGCGGGTTCTTTAGAAACTTGACAATACAAAATGCTGCAAAGGCCAAGGCTGATTTTGAACGCCGTGTTGAAGTCGAATCGGATGAGGAGCTGCGTCATGAGGTTTTTACAGAAGATATCTCACGCTTAAAAGAGAAGGGTGTACCGGATAAACGAAAGATATTTTTTACAGCCTTAAAGCGGGCACCAAAGCCATCGCAGTACCATATAATAGATGCACATGAACTTTCATTCACCAGTATGAAAAAACTCGATGAAGAGACCTGTACAGCGTGTCAGATGTGTTATCGTATCTGTCCGACAGCAGCCTTGAGCTCGGATATGAAAAACTCAAAGATAGACTTTGACCCCTTCCTATGTGTCAAGTGTCATCTTTGTCATGATGTATGTGAACCTGATTCATTGAGTTTAGGAGATACCTTTGATCTGAAACAGTTCTTTGAACCGGAAGTCAAGCGATTGGTCACATTTACGATCCGACGCTGTCACGAGTGTGATACCTATTTTACTTACAGAGGTGGAGAAGTCATCTGTCCGCGTTGTAAGATCGAAGAAGAAGAAGCAAAAGAGTTATGGGGGATACAGTAGTGGCTGAGAATTTAAGTGCACCGATGAACGATGCCAACGAGATAGATACGCAATCGCTTTTATTCGGTTTTTTGGCTGAGTATGCACAGCAGAACAGGTTTTCTGTATCGATAAACCGTGTTTTTAAAGAGTATGGCGATAATGCGATGTGTATACCGATGAACATTCGTCCTGATGACATCTATTTTACAGTCGCAGGTCTTCGAGAGGCAAAGCTCAACGGTGTTGCTCTTGGCAGTGAATATGTCGAGGGAGTCGTAGAGCAGCTTAATCATCAAAGTGATGAAGTCAAAGCCTGCGGTTTTTGTGACACGATCATTGTCAAAAACAAAGAGCTTTATGGAGAAGTGGCAAGTGGAAGGGCAGTATGTGCTGTATTAAAAGAGAAAGGCATCTCAAAAGTCGCACTGCTCGGTTCAGGAAAACTGGCCAAGTCTATATTGATGCATTTTCAGGAATCGGGTGTCAAGGAACTTGTTCTACTTAATGACAGAGTCGAGTCATGTATGCGTCTCATGCAAGAGCACAGTAAAGAGCTTGAAGGGATCAGTGTCGATATTGACAGAGCAGTTGATAACGAAGAGATCGATCTCTCTTCATTTGACGCCTTTATCAATGCGACACCGGTTTCGCCGAAGCTGAGCAAGATCAACAAAGAAACCGTACTTATCGATCTTAAAAGTGAGAGTAATCTGGCAGACTATGCTGCGGTATATGGTGCTGACTATATCAATAATGAACAGTACTCAAAAGTACTGGCTCAAGTGAATTACAATATCTGGATAAAAGGAAAATAGATAATGAATGATTTTAATAACCTGGACGATTTAAAAGCAGAATTCGATAAGTTTGTATCAGAACGCTGTATTACGGAAGAACAGAAACAGATCGATGCTGAAGAAGACGATAACGAAGAGACACCGGCCTTTGTCGATGAGTTGACTGACAAACTCTTGGGACCAGCACACTCGGGTGTCTATCTTTCTCGTCTGGATATCAAACGTGTGGCTGAAGCAATTGACGAGTCTCTGCCGATTAAAGAACGTAAACGTATGATCAAAGCATTGATGCGTCATACGACGACAAAAGATTTCCTGCGCAAGGCATTTGGCGAGTTCAACAAGCACATCAATGGACGTCTGGCCATCTATCAGGAGCTTGGTGAAGCATTTCCGTCTTCTCGGTATGTCTTTGAGGAGTTTACTGCCAAGGCAGAAAAGACAAAGAAGATGTTTGATAGAATGATCGAGGATTTCGAAGAGTTTAATCCGGAAGAAGAAGATTTAGAACCGATTCTTTTTTAGTCAAAACAATCTTTTCATTTTTAGTTATTGTATTAAGCGGTTTTTCAATAGAATGAGTAAGACAATATAAAAAGGAAAAGAGATGGCAAAAGCACTTAAAAAGAAAGCAGTTAAAAAGCTTGTCAAAAAGACAGCGAAAAAGAGTACGGACAAAAAAGCGATTAAAAAAGCGATTGCAAAGATCATTAAGAAAAAATTGAGTAAAAAGTCCAAAGCGAAAAAGCTTGCAAAAAAGACGATGAAAAAAGTAGCTGCAAAGAAGAAGTAGCCGGCCCGATAAGTTAAAGGGGAGTGTTTACTTCTTCTTTGGCATCTTCAAGACAATCAATGTGATCGCTGCCATAATCAGCAGAACGATAATATTGTAACTTTCATTTCCCATACTTTCCATGGATTACCCTTTTAATACATCGACTATTGTTGCCGAGATGATGACCAGTGCAAGAGCAAGCGAAGCATATTCAACACGTCTGATTCTATCGTAGTAGTCTTCCAAGACAGCATCATCAAGGTCTGCGAACTTTTTCTGACGGATGTACTTCATCGCATTCTTAAAGCTATCATCTCCAAAATGGATTTTCCATCTTGGTTGTCCCAAGGTGTTCCAGACATCACCATGTTCTTTTTTAAGCTGGGAAAAGAAGGCGTTGGTAAGGTAGATATGCATTGACATCAGTATCAAGAAGAATAGGGCAAAACCCATAAGTATTATATTTTCCATGAGTGACATTGTACAGTACTTAGTTTAAAATGATAGAATGCTTCTGCTTAGAAATTAATCGGAGAATTGATTATGATCAGAGAACTTTCAAATCCGGTAGTCAAGACATTGATCTCATCACTGCGTGATTCAAAAACAGATGCGTTGCGTTTTCGTCATATTGTCAAAGAGGTCACAAAGCTTCTATTATATGAATCTTTACAGAACTCGGTCTTTCTTTCCAAACGGATACAAACATGGCAAGGCGAAGAGATGCATGAAGTCCTTGATGAGTCCAACCTTGTAGTGGTCACTGTGCTTAGAGCAGGAATGCCTATGTTGGAGTCAGTCATGGAGACGCTTCCGGGCATTACGGGCGGTTTTCTAGCTATGAAGCGCGATGAGCTTACTCATGAGAGCAAGCTCTATTATGATCGCCTTCCAAACTGTGAGGAAAAGACAGTACTGATCGTCGATGTGATGCTTGCAACGGGAGGGTCACTCTGTGATGCCATCGATGTGGTAAAAAAACATGGTGCGAAAGAGATATTAAGTCTGAATATTATCGGGGCGCCTGAAGGCTTGGAAAATGTTCAAAACACTCATCCCGAAGTGAATGTTTTCATTGCACAGATTGATGAGAGACTTAATGAACAAAAGTTCATTATCCCGGGTCTAGGGGATGCTGGTGATAGAGAATACAATACGCTAGAGGAGTGAAAGTGAAAAATAGCGCGAAATTAAACTTGTTGTTTTGTCTATTGATAAGTGTCAATGCGCATGCAGGATGGCAAGACATGTTGAATGACTTTGTGGACAAAAACACAGAGAGTAAGCGTATGTCTACGGAGTCGATACAGCATGATGCATTAAAAGCCGCACTGGAACAGGGTGTCAGCTATGCTGTAAATAGTTTAGGAGAGAAAAACGGATATTTTGATGATGAGAAAGTCAAAATACCTTTGCCTGAGGGCCTTTCGAAGCTGGAACCTCTGATACGTCAATCTGCCGGTGATCAAATAGTGGATGACTTTGTCTTATCGATGAATGACTCAGCGACTGAAGCTGCACCGAAGACTGTAGAGATATTCTTTGATGCAATCAAGAATATGAGTATTTCTGATGCCCAGTCAATCCTTAAAGCAGAAGATAATGCTTTGACAGAATACTTTAGAAAAAATTCGTATCAAAAGCTTGAGCTTCTGATCAAACCGATAGTAACCAAGATGATGGATAAGAATAAGGTCAGTTATTATTACAAGCACGTTCGGAACAGCTATGAAGCAAATAGTGACGTGATCCCTTATCGTGACAGCCTTTTGAATATGGGTAAGTCGTTTGGACTTGATGCCTATGTCCCTCCGAAAGAGTTGGATCACTATGTGACCAAAAAGGCAATTGATGGGCTTTTTATCAAGATATCTGAAGAAGAGAAGAAAATCAGAGATAACCCTTTAGTACAAAAATCACAACTCATACGAGATGTCTTTGGATCTATTTAGACTTTCAATACAAAGCTTTGGATAGAAGAATTATGGGTTAAAATATGCTACCATTCTTCAAATAAAATGAGGAATCAAGTAATGAAGTCTACCTTTGATGACACACAGGCAGAAAAATACAAAACTGACTTGGCGATGCGAGTCTATACCTCCCAGCTTTTAGGAAAAGATATGGACCTTGTCCTGCATGGTGGGGGGAATACATCGGTAAAAAGCGATAAATATCTCTATGTCAAAGGCAGCGGGTGGAACCTTGATACAATTGAAGAACCTGGGTTTCCTGCAGTTGACCTGGAAGTACTTCAATCAATGGCAAAGCTCGACAACCTTAGTGACACTGATATGGTTGCACAGCAGCGTGAAGCACTGCTGGATAAAAGCTCACCCAATCCTTCCATTGAAGCGATCTTGCACGCGATCATCCCTTTTAAATATGTTGATCATACCCATGCCGATGCTGTTGTGACAATTTCCAATACACCGGAGGGTAAAAAACGTCTTCAAGAACTGTATGGTCCTAATATGCTCATCATCGATTATGTCATGCCGGGGTTTATTCTGGCTAAAACCGTTTATGAACAGACAAAGGATATTGACTGGTCAAAACTGGATGGTATTATTCTTCTAAATCATGGTGTATTTACATTCGATGAAGATGCAAAAGTGGCGTATGAAAAGATGATAGCAATCGTCTCCAAAGCAGAGGAATACCTAAAGGAACAAGCGGGACCAAAAGAACTGAGTTTTTCAAAAAACTTTTGCAAACTGGATGATTCCTTCAAGGATGAGTTGAAACAAGAAGTGGAAAAACTTCGTGGGTGTGAAATCGTGATGAAGTTTGGTTCCAGTATCGAAGCAGCAAATTTCTCCAACTTTGACAACCTGGATGATATCTTTAAGAACGGTCCGTTGACACCGGAGCATGTCATCCGTACCAAACCGTTTCCAGCCATTATCTGTGACAGTGTCAAAGAGGCATTGGATACTTTTACGTCACGTTATCAATCCTATTTTAAAGCCCATGCAAAAGATGAGATCATGTTGGACCTTGCCCCACGTTATGCCATTATCAAAGGGGTGGGTTTTGTAACCTTTGGAAAAGACGAGAAAGAAGCGGGTATCATCTTTGATATTGTTGCGCATACTATCCATGCGATGACCTTGGCACAGCATTTAGGAGGATGGAAAAGCCTAAGACCTTCGGATGTCTTCGACATGGAGTATTGGGAGTTGGAACAGGCAAAGTTACGAAAGTAACTTCTTTAGTATTGGTATGCCAATGAAAGTGCAATCCGAAAATCATCATTATCCCCGGCATCAACTGCCATACCAAGTTTTAGCGCTTCCATGAACGCCATCTCTACGCCTGCAGTGACATGATGAATGTCTTCGCCCCCCGTATAAATGACCTGTGATGTGGAATCTGAGCCCGTGTATTTAATATCATGGGCAGGATCAAAATAATATCCGGCACGAAGTGCCAAGGGATATTGATCAGCCCCCGTGTTATACTCTAGCCCGAGGTGCAGTTCAACTACATCTTTTGCCTGAAAATCATGTTTGGTCTGTATTACAGTGATATCACCGTTGGGATAGGCATAAGGAGCAGTAAATTCCATAGTGGCTCGGCCATAGTCAATATGAACTGCTTCGATGGCGAAGTTCCAGGCTTCATTTGGTATGTAGGCTAGACCGACGGAAAATATATTAGGCATGGGAATTGAACTGTCGCAGACCCAGTTTCCTGCGATATCATTGACACAGCCGTTTGCTGGGGCACTATTAACTGTCTCAGGTGTATTTGCTGTGACTAAAGTGTATTGAGGGTCCTGGGTCAGTGTGTAGTTGATTCCCAAGGCGATGGTTTCATTGGGTTGATAGAGCAGCCCAAGCCGCCAGACAGGTTCTTGTTCGCTTCTGCTCCCATAGCTGCTAAAGTCAACTCCGTCAAAACTGCCCGGCTGGGGGGTTGGGTCACGCTGTGTTGTAATATACATATTGGGTGTCACTAAGCTTGCTGATAAACCGAGGGCCAGTTGACCATGAAAGAAGTTATGTGCAATGGATAGTCCAAACTCATCCAGGTCAAACATCACATTATGTTTCTCCGCAATACCTCCACTAATAGGGTCTGTAACTGTGACAGCACGATCATATGGTAAAAACTCATGGTAGAACAGGGCAATGACAGTCTTTCCATCTTTAAGTGGAGTGGCAAGGGCCATCAATGCAGGGTCTATCTGATTAGTCTCATGAACCTGAAGTCCCATGCGAATCGACTTTCCAGTCCCTAAGTTATCTGTACCCGGTTGGTTACTTGCTTCATTATGTCGAAAGTTACTATCGAAACGAAATTCGGTTTTTTGAAGGTGTACCAATGCAGCGGGATTAGTGAGTACAGCGCTGGCATCATTGACCGATGCTACGGCTGTACCTCCCATGCCGACAGTACGTGCACCTGAAGTGTTTAATGTATAGCTGAAACCAAACCAGCTCGCTCCATTGTCAAGCGCATATACACTGAGGGGAAATAAGAGTAATATTACTCCTGATATCCATGAGAACAATCTATTTTCTATCGATACCCCTTTTTACTATTGTAGGCTTGGATGAGATAAAAGAAGATATTTTAGCCTAAAACCTCTAGTTCATCCGTGTATTTGTCTTGGCAATAAGGCTCATATGAAGATTTATAGACAGCATAGTGCGCCGATGCTTTGTGTCCATCAAGTGCTGCTTCATCCCGCCATGTCTCTACAGCCATGAACTTCTCCGGCTTGTCCTTGTATTGTACGATCTCGTAGAAGAGACAGCCGTCTTCCGCCTTGGACGGTTCTACCATGGCACTTAACAGTTCTTTCATCTTTTCGATCCCGTCGGGTTTGGCTATAAAGGTCACTCTTTTTGTGATAGTCATTGATTTTTCCTTTTTACATCTAAACTTGTTTTTTAGGATTATATCCAAAGTGCCTTTATTCTTAAAATGTGGGTAAACATATCATCAAAAAGACATTAACAAAACAAATAGATGAAATTTTGAAATAACAGTGCTTTATGATGCTGTAAACCTGTCATAAAAAAGGCTGGAAACGCCCCAGTTCAGGCCATGAAAATATTGTTGATGCAAAAAGAAAAAAAAGATGTAATATTCCGCCCAAATTTAACACAGAGAAGACCCTATGGCGAACTTGAGCGTCAATAAACGAACCTTGAAACCTTTTGATATGAGCACCCGTCCTCTTATCGAATCCTATTTGGAAAAACTTAATGTCGATCTGAGCGATTATACCTTTGCATCCAACTATATCTGGCTTGCAAGCAGCAGCGGTTTTTATGCGATTATCGACAAATGCTTCTGTCTGTTTGTTATGACAGGGGGCGAACTGACCATGCTTTTACCACCGCTTGGTAAGAAGAAAAACATCACCAAAGCTATCAGAAGCTGCTTTGAACTGATGAACGCGAACAATAGCTCCCGCTATTATGCCCGTATTGACTATGTCCATGGTTCGATGCTGGAAGAGTTTATTCGCACAACAGATGAAGCGGAGACGATGTTTCAGATGCTGGAGCATTACCTTGTCGAGAAGAAACTGGTCGATTATGTCTATGCCGCCGATGCGCTTATCGAACTTCGGGGAAACAGCTACCATACCAAACGTACGGAGATCAACAAGTTCATAAAGTCCTATCCGGAGCACCGCATCGAAGTACTTGATGTCGAGAAACATCATGACGAAGTGATGAAGCTGTTTAACAAATGGGTCAGTGACCGTGTCAAGTACATGCCAAAAGAGGAGTCAGAGCTTTTCCTCGAGGGTATTCATCAGGAGAGACACGCCATCAAGCGCATGTTAAACAACTATGTAGCACTTGAGCTTATCGGGATCGTCATCTATATCAACGATGAACTCAAAGGGTTTACCGTAGGCGAACGTATCAATGACGACACGGCGACGGTCATCATCGAAAAGACGGACTTTGAAGTGCTAGGATGCGCGCAGTTCATCTTCAGAGAGTTTTCCAAGATGCTAAAAGAGCATTACAATGTCACCTATATCAATGTAGGCGATGATATGGGCTTTGAAAACCTTAAAAAGGTCAAGATGTCCTATCGTCCGTTCAAACTTGTACCAAAATATACAATCTACCAAAAATGACGATACGTGATGCACTAAGCAGGGATGTGAAAGCACTGGTCAAGCTCGAAGGAGAGCTGTTCAATGCAGCGAACTACGCACTCTCTGTGCAGGCTTTCTATTACCATATCCGTCATAACCTCTTGCTGGTGGCTCAAAAAGAAGATAATAGTATCATAGGTTATCTTTTGGTCCTGATCCGTCGGAAAAAGGCGAAACTGTACTCGATTGGCGTTTCTTCTGCCTGTCAGGGCAGGGGAGTAGCGCAGGCGCTTTTGGATGCGATGGATGAGAGACTGCTGCACAAAGGCTTTTTGAATGTCATCCTCGAAGTGCGCTGCGACAATGTCAATGCGATCGCCCTGTATGAAAAAAAAGGATTCAAGCGTATGAAGACCCTTAAAGGTTTTTATAAAGATGGCTGTGATGCCTATCTCATGGAGAAAGCGTATGCCAAAGCGCCATTATCTTAGACTCTTTAGAGAGCTTAACAAGAGCAGACTGCTGCGTCTGCAGGTGTGGGTGCTTTTTCTGACGACGTATATCGATTGGGTTATCATGCCTTTTGTGACAAAACTCGAAGGTACCCATCTGCCGGTCTTTGCGATCAGCCTCTACATGTTGTTTGGAGCATCGGACGGTTTCGTACAGCCTCTTTTTAAAAAGGTCAGGATATACAATATCTATCTTTTTGTCATCATTCTTGACTTGATACAGATCCTGAGTTATCTGTTGGTATATTACGATATCGTTATCTTTACCTATGCGATATTGAGTATTTTCACTCTACAGGCAATCACTTTCGAGATATCGCGTATCCATACGATTGATTTTATGAAAGAGGAGATAGAGCTGAAGGAGTATCTGATGCTGAGGTCTTTCATCGTCTCATCGGCGATCATTGCCGGTGCGGTTACTGCGATGGTGCTGGATGCATTGGATGTAAGTCTGCAGACAACACTTCTCATTTTGACACTTCTGGGTCTGTTTGCCATTATAATCGAATACAGGCTGTATGTGAAGTTTCACAGCATCGTTCAGGAAGATATCATTATTGAGCGGGACAGAAAGCTTCTGAACGAGAAGATATCCCTATGAAATAGAAAGGCTTTATAGCCCCGGCGCTTTCCACATGGAGGTCGTGACGCCCTGGTCCACGAGTCGCAGTGAAGCGGCATAGGCATCTTTCCATTTCTCAGCAAGCTCTTGATAAAGCGAAGCATTGTCAGCATTTGGCGTATAGCTCTTATCCCATTGGATAAATGCTTTGGATGCCTGGGCAATAGAGTCATATTCGCCTACAGCGACACCACAGGCAAAGGCTCCGCCTAAGGCAGTTGCTTCATTCACTTTCGGGATGTGTATCTCTTTTTGCGTAACATCGGCAAGTATCTGTGACCATAGGGATCCCTTGGACGCCCCTCCGGCAAAGGTGATACTATCGGTGCTGACACCGGTAAACTCAAAGATAGATTCCAGGTTAAGCATAGAGACAATGGCGGCATTCTCTTCCAAGGAACGGAACATAGCCGCTTTAGTATCACTATGGTTGATGTTGAGGTTTAAAAAAGAGGGGGCAGCATGATACCATTTTCCGTATTTCATCACGTCTGAGAAAATGGGAAGAATACCATGTGAACCTGCCGGGACATGGGAAGCTTCGGCTTCAAGAAGGGCGTAGGGATCAAGCTCCGCTTTTCTTGCCTGGGTCACCTCCTCATGACAAAAATTATCACGGAACCATCGCATTACCATACCGGAAAAGAAACTTATCCCTTCGGCTTGAGAGACTCCTTCAATGACATGGGGATTGACGCGGATGTCCATGTCGGGATGGGTCAAAGGCCTGTCCATGTTTACCAGTTGCTGCCAGAAGGTCCCACCAAGTATGGCGACTTCATTGGCCTCGACAACACCCAGTCCGGCAGAACCAAGTTGCACATCACCGCCTCCCATGATGACAGGAGTCCCCACTTGAAGCCCGGTCTCTTCAGCAGCTTTGGAGGTAACTTCACCTATTTGTGTTCCTGTTTCGTATACAGGAGGAAAGATATCATCTTTCAGACCGACCTTATGCGCCATTGTCTTATCCCATTGACGTGATTGAAGTGAAAAGATACCTGTTGTACCGGCATTGGAAGGATCTGTTGCGACAACATTGGAAAGTTTGGCCAATACCCAGTCACTGATCATTGATATATTGGAAGTTTTTTCATAGATAGAAGGCTTGTTGTTTTTTACCCAGAGTAGACGGGGAAGGGCACCCAAGGCAAAGGTCTGACCGCTGACGGCATAAAACTCCTGTTCGAGACCGGGATGGGTATTGTTGAGGTAGGCGACCTCTTTGTCGGCACGGGCATCGACATTGGCAACACCAAAAAGTTCTTTATTGTCTTTATCATAGAGAATGATGCCTTCACGCATACTCGTTGCGGTCACAGCCTTGATCTCCTTGGCTGAAACCTGAGCATCTTTCAAGGCAGCTTGAATACATGTGGAGATAATACCCCAGTTTGTCTTAGTGTCGAAGCCCATCGAGTTAGCTACGCCTTCTTCAGGAAGGTGCGACCACTCTTGTTGTGAAATACCGACTTGATTTCCCTGCGTATCAAATATGATAGCGCGTCCGCTTCCCGTACCGGCATCGATTGTTAAAAAATATCCCATTTTCCGTCCTAGCGTTTAATTGGATATATTTTATCAGTATTATCTTGATGCACTTCTTTGGTGTTTGATTGTGTCTCAGGCACTTTTGCGCTGTACGCGTTTTAAATAGTAATTGTTGATATGCTCGTGATGGGCATAGTTCTGTGCATCACGTATGCTGGGGAAGGAACCTCTAAACTTTCCTTTGTGATCGATTAGGTAAATAGTTTGCATGGTGACTCCTGATCTTTAATGACTGGAGTATATAAGTGCATTGTGGTGGAATTGTGTGGTCTGTCCTGTCGGGATAGTTTAAGAACTATAGGCTTTGTCAAAAGCATCCTGGTTCCATGAACGCAAGATTTTTCCTTTGACAATGAGCAGAGGAATTTTTTTACCACCGAGGGCAAGAAACTTTTTTTCTGCACCTTTGGATCGTTCAAGGTTGTGTTCAACAAACTTGATTTTGTTGACCTTCATGTACATTTTGGCATCTTGGCAATGAGGGCAAAAGGATGCCGTATATATCTCTACATCAGAGGATTTGGTTTTTGAACTGCCTTGTTTATGTTTTGCTCTGGCTTTGGACGAGTTGGAGTTCTGATTACCATTAAACTTTCTGTTGTTGGTACGACGTGCCATCAGACACCGACAAAGATCAATACAATTTTCATGACAAGTGCCGTCAGTACACCTGCGGCAACACCCGCGACGACATCGTCACCCATAACACCCATACCACCTTTAGCTTCTTTGTCAAGTCGACCTATAATGGAAGGTTTGGCAATATCAAAATATCTGAAAAAAACGAAACTCAAGAGGACAGAAAGCCAAAGTGTCCAATACGAGACAGCGGCGCTATAGGCTTCGGAAGGTATCTGAGTCAAAGGTGCGATGGCAATGGTAAGACTTAGCCACATACCTGCAAGCTCGTCGATAACGATATGTTTGTTGTCATGGATACCACCGGCTTCTTCATAATCATTGACAAGCTTATAGCCTGCTACCGTTGCAAGAAGAGCAGCTAAAAAAAGTGTTGTGGCATCCAGGTATGTCAAGATAAGGATCCCTAAGATAAGGGCAACAAAGGAACCGACTGTACCCGGTGCTTTAGGTGCCATTCCACTATATCCAACGGTGAGTAAAAACCAATTCATGTGTGTCCTATGTTAATGATGTCGTCTGATAAAGTTTCATCAGTTCAAGGTAAAAGTCTCTTTCACTGTGCTCCTCAAGGAGTCCGGTGATCGGCAAGATGTCATAATAGAGCTTCTCAAGGTTCTTGAAGCGATCAGGAAAGAGTTTTGACAGGATAAGTGCAGAGATCTCTTTACGCATTAATACGGCAGGTGGAAGGAGTCCCAGTTTCAAAAGCTCAAGGATGGACTCTGAATGGTAGTTGATATGATGATGCTGACCATGTGGACAGGTATGTGTGGAGACAAGGGTCTTGCAGACATTACAATAGACATATTCCGCAGAGATGTTGATGTCGATATTGATACCGACAAGTTTATCTACAATCGACTTATGGGCATTTTGGTCATAGTACATACCTACACCGGCATGGTTCTGACCGATTGTAAGCGAATTACATCCGTAATTCTTGGCGACGATGGCATCGATTAGAACCTCATTGTAGCCGGCAAAGATATAGGTGCTTTCCAATGGTATGACGAGAACACGGTTTTTAGGTAGGAAATTAGTGATAAAAAACTCTAAGGACTCTTTTCGTGTCTCATATACAAGCTCTTTTTCATTATAGGGCTTGAGTAAAAAGATAATGATAAGATCTGTTTTTTCCAGGGTCTGTCGGATAAGACGCTCATGAGCTCTGTGCAGCGGATTCCCAGCCATCATCAGCGCTGTAGTGTGCTGTGCATTGATACGTGCTTTGGCATCATCGATGAGCTCTTTACTTTCGTTCAGAAGAGTGTGGTCAATCTCATAGTCACCGCTGATTGCATATTTTCCCAGGCGTTCATAAGTGTTTTGTACACCTGGGTGCGACAGGTCATCTGTACCGTAGATCTGTCGAACACGTTCACGTGGATTGATCTCAAAGATCTCATCAACAATGATATAACCAATATGTTTTTTATCGACAAACAGTTCGAGTTGTTCGCCTTTTTGTGCAGAGGTCAATGTCTCTTCGTTCTTTTGACCGCTTGGGGAGAGTATGAAAGGAAAAGGAAAGGTCTTTCCGTTTACAAGCCCGGACTTTAAGACTTCCATAGTGGCAGCTTTCCCCATTAAAGAAGTTACGGGGTTAAGCAGTCCTGATTTGACGAGACGAAGTGCAGAAGCAGCTTCCTGATCAAGGTGTAGTTCTCTATTTTTTCTTGATGATTCCATACTTTTTTCTTTTTTCCCAGAGGCTTTTTCGAGATATTCCCAATTTTTTTGATAGTTCTGTATCAGGGAACTTGTGTTGATAATTTAACACAATATATTTGACATAGTCCTCGATAGGTAAAATATCACCTTGTTCAATGACCTTATTGTCACTTTTCATCTCAACTGACTTGTAAGGAACCTCCTCGGCAACATCTGTACTTGATACTATGACGCTTTTTCCTTCAATAAGTTCGAGGAAAGGTTTTTTATCTGTTTTCTTCAAAGTCTGGAAGTCAGTGATATAGGTCAAGCGCTCAGGGTTGAGGTTTTCGATGTCGTCCAGGGTACGTAATGAAGCTAAGGAAAGGAAATGCAGGGGCGAGTTGCAACGGTTAAGAAGTTTAAAGGCAAAGGCATCAGCATATTTCTGATAATTTGAGAAGACGAAGATCGGCAGATCCGCTTTTTCAAAATCACATTCGACGTTCATGGAAGCGAAAGAGTGATCGATATAGCGTTGGAAGGTGGCATTTTGGCGTTTTAGCTGTTCGTAGTCTTGAAAGTGATCAATCTTACGGATAAGTTCTTCGATCATAAAAGGCTTGAGGATATAGTCTTTTGCCCCGGCTTTAAGCGGTTTGGAGACCGTATCATTACTCACGTATGAGATCATCAGGATGACAACAGCATCTTTATAGGCATCGATGACAGGGTAGAAGTCTTGTCCGGAGATATTCGTCGAAAGTAATACAACATCATAAGGTTCGTTACGTAGCGCATCTTTGGTTGTTGAAGCGAGGTCACAGACGTGTCCCAGATCGCTTAACTTTGCAGCAATACTTTGTGCAAGATAGATTTCGTTTTCAATAATCAAAATTTTCATAAATTAGTCCAGTCTAGATATTTCAAGCTTGCGCTGCTCTGTACGGCAACGCCTTCTTTACGGCCAGTAAAGCCAAGTTTTTCTGTTGTCGTCGCTTTTACATTACATAAAAACGGTTCGATCTCCAAGATCTCTGCCAAGGTAGAACGCATCTTTGCCTTATATGCACTTAATCTCGGTGTTTGTGCGATGATAGTGATATCGACATTGACGATAATATAACCACAATTATGCACTCTTCTGACACACTCTTTTAGGAGCTGTTTGGAATCAATGTCTTTATAGGTGTCGTCATGGTCAGGAAAGAGTGTTCCAATGTCACCCATCCCTGATGCTCCTAACAGAGCATCAATCAGAGAATGGATTGCAACATCCCCGTCACTGTGCGCTTTGAACCCAAAGGGTACATCAATCTTGATGCCGCCTAAGAACATCTCCCTACCATCTTCAAAGGCATGGACATCAAAACCGTTCCCAATGAGTGTGTCATTAGAAGGTGAACGCAGGCAAGGTATATTTTTCATATCACTTAAACGCGTTATCTTATGAGCGGACTCGTCACCTTCAATCTCATTTCTTGTCCCTCCAAAAGCAGTGATAGCACTGCTCTCGTCTGTAAACTCTTTGCCTGTCAACAGGGCATCTTTGAGGATAGCACTGCGAGAAAGCTGTGGGGTCTGAATCCGTTTCAGCTTCTCTCTGTCGATATTGTCCCCGTCAAATGACACCGTGTCATTCATACTTAAAACGGGCACAACACAGTCCGCACTCTCTTTTGCATCGATGAGTCTTTGAATAAGTTCTACCGGGGGACAGGCCCTGGCAATATCACTGACCATCACATGGGGAGTGGACACATGTTCAAGCGCATTTATCAATGATTGCTGACGTGTATCCCCACCTGCAATAATGGTGTGTTCACAAAAAGATTTCATGTATTCAACTTCATCTTGATGTGCCGTGATAATAATTTTTGAAAAGATATTCAAATCATCAAATTTATTTGTAACAAAATGCCACAAAGGCTGATGTCCTATACGAAGCCACTGTTTTTTTACAGGTGTGCCAAAACGCGTAGAACTCCCAGCTGCAAGTAGTATGAGAGTTAAATCAGACAAAAATGCTCCTATTTGTAACAGGTGTTACGAAATTATACACATAGAAAGCTTTCTTTTAACTTGTTTGTGATACATTTCGAAAAATAAGTGAGAATTTTAAATTCTTAGGTTTTGTGCATATATTTATGTAAGATGATTTTGACTTTACTTAAGTGAAAGTAAAATAGTTTTACTTGGTATATATTATTACGAGATACTTACTTTAAATGTGTAGTATTCGCTTACTAGATACAGGAGATTTTTTATGAGAACAGAATGGCTGAAAAAACGTGAAGGTGATAAAGTCCGCACACAAATGCATTATGCCAAGAAGGGTATTATTACCGAAGAGATGGAATACGTTGCTAAATTGGAAAAATTGGAACCGGAGCTTGTAAGAAGCGAGGTGGCACGTGGACGTTTGATCATTCCTGCAAATGTCAACCATAAAAATCTTGAGCCGATGGCAATTGGTATTGCAGCAAGTTGTAAGATCAATGCCAACATCGGTTCATCTGCGTTGGCTTCTGATGTCCAAGAAGAGATTGAGAAGATTCAGGTGTCACAACAATATAAGGCTGACACAGCAATGGACCTTTCTACAGGTGGTGATCTTGATGATATCCGTCGTAATGTCATCGCCAACTCACAAATCCCTATCGGAACAGTGCCTATCTATCAGATCCTTCATGATGTCGGAAACAAGATCGAAGACCTGACAATCGAAAAGATGCTGGAAGTACTTGAGCGTCAAGCACAGCAAGGGGTTTCTTACTTTACGATCCATGCCGGTTTCCTGTTGGAGACAATGCCAAAAGTTGCAAAACGTAAGATGGGTATCGTATCACGCGGTGGTTCATTGATGGCAGCGTGGATGATGCACTACCATAGAGAAAATCCGTTCTATACAGCTTTTGATGATATTTTGGATATCTGTGCTAAATATGATGTTTCTCTATCTCTTGGTGATTCACTGCGTCCGGGTTGTTTGGCTGATGCGTCAGATGATGCGCAGCTAGGTGAGCTTAAAGTACTGGGTGAGTTGACACTACGTGCATGGGAAAAAGATGTTCAGGTCATGATCGAAGGTCCGGGTCACGTTCCATTGAACCAGATCGAACGTAACATGAAGATCCAAAGAGAGCTTTGTCATGAAGCTCCATTTTATATCCTTGGGCCGTTAGTTACGGATATTGCAGCAGGATATGATCATATCTCTTCTGCTATCGGTGCTGCTGTCGGTGGATGGCACGGTGCTTCAATGTTATGTTATGTAACGCCAAAAGAACACCTTGGTCTTCCTAATGCTGAAGATGTACGTGAAGGTATTATCGCATATAAGATTGCAGCACACGCAGCTGATATCGCTCGTGGTCGTACCGGTGCACGTGATATTGATGATGCGATGTCTGATGCACGTTATGCCTTTGACTGGGAAAAACAGTTTGAATTGGCACTTGACGGTGATCGTGCCCGTGAATACCATGATGAAACACTTCCTCAGGATGTTTTCAAAGAGGCGGAGTTCTGTTCTATGTGTGGACCGAAATTCTGTTCATACAAGATCACTCAAGATATCATGGATAATCCAGAAGCAATTGCCAAAATTGCTGAGGAAGCTGCCGCTAATGCGCAGCAAGAGTTTAAATTAGCTCAATAATTTTAGTAAAGGAAATATTATAATGACTGAACAAATAGTAAAAGATGCATTGTCAAAAGTCACGTATCCTGGTTTTTCTAAAGATATCGTTACTTTTGGTTTTGTAAAAAACATTCAAATCGATGGTACAAAGGTCTCTGTTGATGTTGAAGTGACATCATCAGCTCCTGAAGTGGCACAGCAGATTGTCGAAGAAGCTACAGCTGAGCTTAAGACAGCCGGTGCTTCAGATGTCGCAATCAATATTAATGCTCCAAAGATGCCACGTGAAAGCTCTTCAAAGGGTAAAAATATTGCTCCACACGTTAAAAACTTTGTAATGGTAAGTTCAGGTAAGGGTGGGGTTGGTAAATCTACAACTTCTGTTAACCTTGCTATCGCTCTTGCACAACAAGGGAAAAAAGTGGGTCTACTGGATGCAGATATCTATGGTCCGAATATCCCTCGTATGATGGGTCTGGATGGTGTCAAGCCGGAAATCGAAGGGCAGAAAGTCATTCCTCTTAAAGCGTATGGTGTCGAGATGATGTCTATGGGTTCTTTGATGGATGAGGGTTCAGCGCTTATCTGGCGTGGAGCAATGATCATGAAAGCGATCGAGCAGTTCTTACGTGATATCTTATGGTCTGAATTAGATTGTTTGATTATCGATATGCCTCCGGGAACAGGTGATGCACAGCTTTCACTTGCTCAGTCTGTTCCTGTAACGGCTGGTATTACGGTAACAACACCGCAGATGGTATCACTTGATGACTCACGTCGTTCACTTGACATGTTCAAGAAACTGCATATTCCTATTGCAGGTATTGTAGAGAACATGTCTGGTTTCATCGCTCCGGATACGGGCGTTGAATATGATATCTTTGGTAAGGGTACAACTGAGCCGATGGCCAAAGAGTTTGATACGAAAATTATTGCTGAGATTCCAATTGAGCCGGCTGTACGTGCAGGTGGTGACCAAGGTAAGCCGGTTACATTTGCTCAACCGGACTCTGAAACTGCTAAACGTTTCATGGGTGCGGCTGAGGCTCTTTGGGCAGCGATCGAGAAAATCAATGAAGAGGGTGGCGTTGATAACGCTGCTGTTCAACCAAACACACCTCCAGGTGTTTCTGCGTGTTCTACAGGCGGTGCAGCTGCAGCTTCTCAACAACAAGCTCCGGCACAAAGTGGCGGTTCTTGCGGCACAGGATGCGGCTGTCATTAATATGATGTGAGATTTATCTCACATCCTCTTCCTAAAACTATCTTCTTCTTTTTTTACCCCTGTTTTTATAGTGTTTTTAGTCAACTTTTCATTATAATGGCTCTATTATTAATTATTTGGAGAGTATCATGGAATCACAAGGTGTAATGACACGTGAAAATGAAGTACGCGCCAAGTTATACAAGAGTAAGATTCCAGCATGGCTTGATTATCTTCAAAGCGGAACAGGTCTTGTATTGGCACTTTTTATGTGGGGTCATATGATCTTTGTATCAACGATATTGCTGGGAAAAGATGCCATGTATACAGTTTCAAAGTTTTTTGAGGGTCAATATATTTTTGATAAAAGCTATCCGGGTATAGTTCTGGTAGTTACGGGGGTTATCTTCTTTCTCTTTATTTTGCATGCAATCCTTGCTATGAGAAAGTTCCCATCTAATTTCAGACAGTATAAACTTTTTCATACCCATATGATACGTATGAAACATTCTGATACGACTTTGTGGTACTACCAGGCTGTAACAGGCTTTGTTATGTTGTTCCTGGGTTCGGTTCACCTTTATGTAATTATGACGCATCCGGGTGAAATCGGTCCCTATGCTTCTGCAGACAGGATGGTAAGTGACTGGATGGCACCACTGTATCTTATACTGTTGGTTGCCGTTGAAGTGCATGGGAGCATCGGTCTGTACCGTTTGGCAATCAAATGGGGATGGTTTGACGGCAAAAATCCGAAGTTGAACAGAAAACGTTTGAAGCGTATAAAATATATCGTAACCTTTTTCTTTTTGACCCTGGGACTAGCTACGTGGGTGATGTATGTGAAGATTGGAATAGAGCACAAAGACAGAGCCGGTGAACGTTATATTCCACAGAGTCTAGTGGAAATGCAAAGTAAGGGGCACTAATGAAGATTACATATACAGATGTTTTAGTCGTAGGGGGTGGTCTTGCAGGACTTCGTACAGCAACGGGGGCAAAAAAAAGAGGTCTGGATGTCATCTTATTGAGTCTTGTACCACCGAAACGTTCACACTCTGCCGCGGCACAAGGGGGAATGCAGGCAAGCCTGGCTAACAGTGCAAAAGGAAAAGGGGACAATGAAGATGTCCACTTTATGGATACGGTCAAGGGGAGTGACTGGGGTGCAGATCAGGATGTCGTTCGTATGTTTGTGAACACTGCACCCAAGGCCATTCGTGAGATGGCAGCTATAGGAGTTCCCTGGTCGCGTGTCAAGGCGGGAGATCATACCGCTATTATCAATGCGGAAAAGGTGACGATCACCGAGGATGAAGAAGCCCATGGACTGATCACGGCACGTGATTTTGGTGGGACAAAAAAGTGGCGTACCTGTTACACTTCAGATGGTACGGGACACAGTATGCTCTTTGCCATGGATAATAAAGCACAAGAGGAAAAGATAGAAGTTCGAGAGCGCATGGAAGTCATATCATTGATCCATGAGAACAACCGCTGTTATGGTGCTGTTGCCAGAAACCTTATTACAGGAGAATTGGTCGCTTACATCGCAAAAGCGACGACAATCGCTACGGGCGGATATGGCCGCATCTATTCTGTCTCAACAAATGCCGTTATCTGTCAGGGTATGGGACAGGCTGTTGCTCTGGAAACAGGTGTTGCTACTCTTGGAAATATGGAAGCAATACAGTTTCATCCAACAGCGATTGTGCCAGTAGGAATCCTGACAACAGAAGGATGCCGTGGTGATGGCGGTCTCTTAAAAGATGTCGACGGTTATCGTTTTATGCCGGATTATGAACCGGAGAAAAAAGAGTTGGCCTCACGGGATGTCGTATCACGTCGAATGACAGAACACATCCGTAAAGGAAAAGGGGTCAAGTCACGTTATGGGGATCACCTCTGGCTTGATATTACGATACTTGGACGCGAACATATTGAAAAGAACCTTAGAGAGGTCAAAGAGATCTGTGAGAGTTTTTTGGGTATTGATCCCGCAGAGGAGTATATCCCTGTCCGCCCGACACAGCACTATTCGATGGGAGGTATCCGTACCAACTATAAGGGAGAGTCTCAGACAATGAAGGGACTTTATTCTTGCGGGGAAGCTGCATGCTGGGATATGCACGGATTTAACCGTTTGGGTGGAAACTCAGTTGCTGAGACGGTGGTCTCGGGGATGTTGGTCGCAGAGTATATTGCTGACTACTGTGAAAGTGAAGAGAGCAATATTGAGATCTCAACATCAACAATAGAAGGTTTTATTAAAAAAGAACAGTTAAAACTTGAAGCTCTAATCAACAAAGAAAACGGTGAAGATGTCTATCCGATCCGCCGTGCGATGGAAAACATCATGATGGAGAAGGTGGGTATTTTTAGAAATGAAGAGGACCTCCAATCAGCTGTCAACGAGCTGGAAGAGCTACTGGTCCGCAGTAAAAATATCGAAGTGAAACATAAGACTTTGGTAGCGAACCCTGAACTAGTCAATGCCTACCGGACACAAAGAATGTTAAAGCTTGCACTATGTGTCGCGAAGGGTGCTCTTGAACGTAGAGAGAGCAGGGGAGCACATGCACGTGAAGACTATCCTGAACGAAATGATAAAGAGTGGTTGAAACGTACGATTACGACGTGGCCGGATCCAGAGCAGACTATACCGACAGTCACGTATGAAGATATCGAGATAGAGTCTATGGAACTTCCTCCTGGATTTAGAGGTTACGGAAAAGACAATACTATAGTCAGTGAACTTTCTATACAGCGACAAGAAAAAGTTGATGCTATCAGGAAAGAGCTTGGAGAGCAGGGGAAAGACCGTTTTGAGATACAAGAAGCCTTGATGCCGTATTTGCATCAATTACCGAAAAAATATCAGGGACGTAATGAACGTTTGGAGGAGAGATTCAATGAACAGTAATGAGACAAATCGAACATTAAAGATATCTGTATTGCGATTTAATCCTAATGAAAAAGGGGATAAACCACGTGTAGAGACCTTTGAGCTAGAAGAGGCACCGGGTATGACACTTTTTATTGCACTCAATGATATACGTGAAAAATATGATGCCTCACTCAAATTTGATTTTGTCTGCCGTGCAGGAATCTGTGGAAGCTGTGGAATGATCATTAATGGTAAACCGGGATTGGCATGTCGTACGTTGACGGCTAAGCTTGATGCAGAGATAACACTTGCTCCTCTTCCGGTATTTGAGCTTATCGGTGATCTTTCTGTTTATACAGGAAAATGGATGCGCGGTATGAATGAACGTGTTGAGGCATGGATTCATAAAGAAGAGGAAAAAGTGATTGACTCCAATCGTTTGGAAGAGAGAATGGACCCCGATCTTGCTGATGAGATCTATGAAGTAGACCGTTGTGTAGAGTGCGGCTGTTGTGTTGCAGGCTGTGGAACAATGGTGATGCGTGACCAGTTCATCGGGGCTGTCGGCCTTAATAAAGTAGCACGTTATTCTCTTGATCCTAGAGACCTCCGTACGGATGAAGACTATTATAATGTGATCGGTGACGATAATGGAATTTTCGGTTGTATGTCCTTGATGGGGTGTGAGGATCTTTGTCCAAAAGACCTTCCGCTGCAATCAAAGATCGCCTATCTGCGAAGAAAGATGGTAGACCTCAGGTCGTAGAGAGACTCAATCTTTTGACTTTTATTGTTAGTAATGGAGTCTTCTAATAGTTTTCAACCATAACGTAAGTAAACCTAAGTGTCGTATTACAACCGATGTTTTGAGGGTCATATAAGCATATTTGATGGCCGTTCAAAGGAACCCATCGTTTAGTGTCTTCTCTAATGTCTTGGAATCAACACGGGACTTCTTCTTAGTAAAGCCTGTATTCATGTCACAGGTTTATAATAATATACGTTTTAATCAATTTTGCCAGGAGACTTTTTATGGCGAAATCAGTTACTCAACAGTAACCGATTTTGCCAGGTTACGAGGCATATCGACGTCATTACCCAGGCGTACTGAAATCTCAAGTGATAAGAGTTGTAAAACGACCATCATCTCAAAAAACTCGTGCATATAGTGAGAACGTTTTTCAATTTTAATAAAGTCATCTGCTTTGTCAAATTCTATGGCTGAGATAGCACAGATAGTACTGTCACGTGCAGACAACTCCTCTACATTTGATTTTGTCTTATCATACAGGATGTTGGTCGGCATTAGGGCAATGGTGAAAAGTTCCGGGTCGGCCAATGCAATAGGTCCATGTTTCATCTCACCGGAAGGATATCCCTCTGCATGCAGATAGGAGATCTCTTTCAGTTTTAAAGCCCCCTCAAGTGCCAAGGGATAGAAAACATCCCTGCCGATAAAGAAGAAACCGTGCCCGTGAAGATAACGTTTTGACAGGCGGCGGATCCTTTCGTGAAGCTCATCGGTAACCTGAACAGTAGAAGGTACTTCTCTAAGCAGTGAGATATGCTCGGAGAGCTCTTTGGAAGTTAGCGATGAACGGAGTTTTGCCACATAGAGTGATAGCATCCAAAAGATGACCATCTGTGTTGCAAATGCTTTTGTCGATGCGACACCTTTCTCGATACCGGCACGTGTCAGAATCGAAGCGTCGGCTTCACGTACCATCGATGAATTGTCTACATTACAGATGACCAATGATTTAAGCCCTGCTGCTTTTGCCATCTTCAAGGTTTCAAGGGTGTCGGCTGTTTCACCGCTTTGAGAGATGACGATAAAGAGTGTATCTTTACTCATCAATGGTTCTTTATAGCGGAATTCGCTGGCTATCTCAACTGAACAGCGGATCTTGGCATAACGTTCAAAAAGATAAGACGCAGCCAGTGCTGAATGGTAAGATGTCCCGCAAGCACAAAGTTTGACTTCATTTATTCCATCAAACAGACGTTCATCCAACTCTTCAAAGTGAATACTCTCTTCACCCAAACGCCCTATCAGCGTATCAGAGATAACTTGTGACTGCTCGTAGATCTCTTTTTCCATAAAGAAACGAAACCCCTCTTTTTGTGCGGAAAGTTTTGATGAAGGCAGTGTTTTTAACACCGGTTCGACCTTCTTATATGAAGCATCAAAGAGTTCTATCGTATCGACATTCAAATAACCGTTTTCACCATCATTAAGATAGATGACATCCGAACATAGGCCGATAAGAGGAGTATCAGAAGAAGCAAAGTGTTTTTCATTCTCACCTAAGCCGATAAGCATAGGAGAGCCATTCTTAGCGAAAAATATCGTTTCTGGTGCAGATTTTGTAATCAGCAGGAGGGCATAGGCACCTTCAAGTTCATCAAGTGTTGCTCTAAATGCTTTGAGCGGGTCATTAAGATGCTTGTTGTGTGATTCAAAAAGATGAACGATGACTTCGGTGTCTGTCTGAGATATAAAGGTAACACCCTCTTTGATAAGACGCTGTTTCAATTCCTGGTAGTTTTCGATAATCCCGTTGTGCACAACGTAGGAGTTTTCGCCGATATGAGGGTGTGCATTGAGCTCGGTCGGTTTTCCATGTGTGGCCCAACGTGTATGACCAATACCAATAGAAAATCCTTGAGGAGAAAACTCCTCTGTCTTATGTCTAAGGTTCTCTAGTTTACCGACTGCCTTGTAGATCGAAAAGTTGTTATCCTGCAGTACGGCAATACCGGCTGAATCATACCCACGGTATTCAAGTTCACCCAATCCGTCCAGGAGGATATCTTTAATGTTGTTCTTTCCTATATACCCGACAATTCCACACATAATTTATACCTTGTTCACTAAAGCGTCAATAATTTTTTCAGTATTATGACAGACATTCTCGTGTTTTTCTATTAAAAACTGATCACGTGCACGGTTTTTGATCGTGTGGACTTTGGCTGTTGCAATGTCAATATGCATATCGTCAAAGGCTTTAATTACATAGGCAAGGAGTCCGGACTGGTCATGTGTATTGATACTGAGACGGGCATAGGTATGAGAATGTTCACAGTTTAGGTCTATTTCATCTTTCTTGATCAGAGGTTTAGTCAGTTCAATCTTTTTTTGCATATCAAAAGCATCTTCTATGATTTTTTCAATATGATAGATATCATCTTCATCAATTGATTGGGAGAACTCAATTTTAAAATATTTAATCTCATTATAGAGTTTAAAGATATCCATTGCTACGATATTTAAGAAGTTGAGTTTTCCTAGCAGGTATCCTAAATTCAGAGGGATGTCTTTGAAGATTTCGATGATCAGGTGCGGTGAATTAGTGATCGTGAAGCTGTATTTATTCAGATCATTGGCCTTTTGGGAAAGGGTGACGATCTCTTCCGGCTTGTTCTTGATAAAGAAAAGGTTTGATTCGATCGATAGGATCTTTTTCTGCTCTAATTTGTTCAGTGCCATAAAAGAGCTGTTCTTTTTAAGCGCATTCTCTCGTTTACGGCGTTTTTCTGCCTCATTGATCATCTCTTTGTTGTCGATGACTTCTAACGATGCATAATAAAGCTCGCGTAGCAGCTTTGCATTAAATGAGTTATAGGTCTTTTGACTGACCCCGTTAATATCGGCATAGGTGAGGACAAAAAGGAGTTTTAATGTCCGCTCATCTTTGATCTTTGAGATAAAAGAGAAGAGAACTTTCTCATGATAGAAATCCTCCCTGAATGCAACATGACTCATCGCGATATGGTGTTTGATCAACACAGTTCCAATCTCGATAAAATCAGATGGCAGACTAAGGCTCGAAGCGTAGGCATTAAAAAGCTTCGCTCCTACAAGGGAATGGTCCTGGACTCTCCCTTTTCCTGTATCGTGTAGAAGTGTCGTCATATGTAGAAGCATACGATCTTCGTGCGAGAACTCTTTGTAAAGTTCCAAAGCGAGAGGGTCTTTGATGTTTTCCAGTGCTTTGATACACATTAATGAATGGATATCTACCGGATGTGTGTGGTAGCCGTCAAACTGCGGCAAGAACATGACTTTAGAAAATGCAGGAATAATATCAGCGAGAATACCGGTATCAAAAAAGAGTTGCAAGATACAATGTAAATAACGTTTTGAGAAAAGCTTTAAAAGGAGGGTCTTTTCTTTATCGGAGAACTCTCCTTGCATCTGTTTAGTCGAGATACATTTATACACAGAAGGATCAAAATGAAACTCTTTATCCTCAAGTTCAGATAAAAACTCCAAGAGCTCAATACGGCTGATCTCTAGGCGGTTAAAACTGGTATAGATACTTCCTTCATCTTCATAAAACCCATGGCTTGTCCTTCTGGATCTGAGAAGTGGTATATTAGCCTTGTCATAGATGAAAGGACGTGATAGTTTATAGGTATATATCTGTGTAAAGTGATTGATGACCCACATGGCATAAATTGTTTTATTTACGAGGACACGCTGGGAACTAAATCCGAGTTTCTTTGTCACTTCGGGAATATATTCCAAGACCAGGATATCCTGCTGTTTTTTGGCGATAAGATGTAAAGCACTGCGCACGCGGAACAATAGTTCCAGCGCAATACGGTACTCTTTATATTCCTCTTCGTTGAATAGGGTCCCACTGAGGTCTTTAAGGTTTTGACAGCCATAAATACTGTGTGCTAGCCAAAAGAGAAGGTGGGCATCGCGCAGTCCCCCGATCGACTCTTTGATATTAGGTTGCATGGAAGTGGGAAACTTTCCTCTTCGGATACTGGACTCTTCCATCTTTGCAAGAATGAACTCTTTTTGGCCTTGACGGCGGATCTGGTTCAGTTCTCGGGTACTTCGCATCCATAAAAAATTGGAACCTGTAATAAATCGGGATTCTGAAAAGGCAGTTTTTATGGTGATGTCTTCTTGTGAGGCTTGTCGCAAGTCACCGAGTTCATGGACACGGTGTCCGAGTTTTAAGCCGGCATCCCACGCCAGGTAGAGGAATTTTTCAATGATATGCTGTGTGTTAAAACCTTCGCACTCTTCGTAAATAATCATCAAATCAATATCACTGTGAACACATAACTGCTCACGCCCGTAAGAACCCAATGCGATAAAGGTGATAGGGATGTTGTTTCTCATTGGTATATAATCATTGAAGGTTTTGCGGAGTACGATTTTGTACATCATCTTGATGATATGATCCAGCTGCTTGGTATGTCGCACGAGAAAGTCTTTGCCCTGATTGGCTTCAAAGAGGTCATTGAGACCCTCTTTGTATTCGCTGATGTATTGTTTGAACAGTTTGGAAATCTCAAAATCGGGAGCATTCGCTTCGATAAGATCTTCCAGTCGGTTTGTTATATCCATTGTTATTGCTTTCTAAAAAAATCTTCTCATTATATCTAAGAATTGTATTCTAAGAACTATACGATATAATTCTCAAAAATATGAAAACGGTATGTATAAAATATGGACATTATTGATAGAATCAAAGCAGGTGAAAGAATAAATTTTGAAGAGGCCTTGTCTCTGTATGATATGGACCTGTTTCAGCTTGGTGAATTGGCTGACGAGAAGCGTAAGTCTTTGCATGGGAAAAAGACTTATTTCAATATAAATCGTCATATCAATCCAACAAACATCTGTAAAGATGTCTGTAAATTCTGTGCCTACTCTGCAAGCCGTAAAAATCCCAAGCCTTATACCCTTAAGCACGAAGAAATCATGGAAATTGTCGACGATATCGCTTCACGCGGTATCACGGAAGTTCATATCGTATCTGCTCATAATCCAGATACAGGTCTGGATTGGTATACGACAGTTTTCTCGAAGATCAAGGCTAAATATCCGCAGATGCATGTCAAAGCTCTTACGGCGGCAGAGATACACTTTCTCTCTGAAGAGTACGGCAAGAGTTACGACGAAATCATCGATATCATGATCGCCAATGGTGTGGACTCACTTCCGGGTGGGGGTGCAGAGATCTTCGATGAAGAGGTGCGTGATTATATCTGTAAAGGGAAGGTTACGTCCGATCAGTGGCTCGAGATCCATGAGAAGTGGCACAGCCGCGGGCGAAAGTCCAACGTGACGATGCTTTTTGGCCATGTTGAAGAGCGTAGGCACAGAATAGATCATATGATGCGTATCAGAGACTTGCAAGACAAGACAGGTGGGTTTAATTGTTTTATCCCTCTGGTTTATCAGACAGAAAATAACTTCTTAAACGTTAAAGAGGACATTACCGGACAAGAGATCTTGAAGACATATGCCATCGCACGTCTGCTCCTGGATAATGTACCAAACTTAAAAGCCTACTGGGTTACCTCTACGGTCAACCTTGCACTGGTGGCACAGGAGTTCGGCTGTAACGATCTTGACGGCACGATAGAGAAAGAGTCGATCAACTCTGCGGCGGGGGCAAAGTCTGCTTTTGGTGTTGATTTAAAAGAGTTTGTCGGATTGATTCGTAATTCCGGTTTTGAACCGGTAGAACGTGATAGCCTGTATAATGAAATCAAAGCGTGGTAAATGCAGCTTAGTCAACGTGTCCAAAATATAGCACAGTCTGAGATTCGGTCGATGTCTATTCTCTGTCATGAGAAGCAGGGGCTTAATATGGCCCAGGGTATCTGTGATCTTGCAGTTCCGGCACCGGTACGTGAAGGGGCTAAAGAGGCAGTAGATGAAGGCAAGAATATTTACACCTCTGCCTATGGCAATCTTCGCCTGCGTGAAGCCATTGCGAAAAAACAGAATGATTTTTATCAGCAGGATGTGAAAGCTGAGAATATTTTGGTCAGTGCCGGAGCAACAGGGGCTTTTTATGCGACGGCCATGTCGGTGTTAAATGAAGGAGATGAGGTCGTACTGTTTGAGCCTTATTACGGCTATCATGTGGCGACCTTAGAGTCTTTGGGGTGTAAAGTGAGATTCATTAAGACACTACCACCCCATTATGAAATTGATTTTGATGCGGTGCGTGAAAGCATTTCAGCTCAGACAAAAGCGATATTGATCTGTAACCCTTCTAATCCCAGTGGAAAAGTATTTACTAAAGCGGAACTTGAGGCCTTAGGTGAAATTCTTGATGAACATGAGTTGATGCTTTTTAGTGATGAGATGTATGAGCATTTTGTCTATGATAGCTTGGAGTTTGTCTCGGCTTTAAGTGTTGGTCTTCTTAAAGGCAGAACAGTTGTAATTTCCGGTTTTTCCAAAATCTACTCCATCACTGGTTGGCGTTTAGGATATGCTATCAGTGAAACCCATGTCATAGATGCGGCCTCTGCCATTAATGATCTAGTCTATGTTTGTCCACCGGCACCGCTTCAACAAGGGGTTTTAAAAGGCCTCGAAGAACTGCCACGAAGCTATTATGAAAATGTTGCGAAAGAGCATCAGGATAAGCGTGACCGTTTTATCACTGCACTCAATGAGGTTGGACTTAAAGCTGAGTATGTGAAAGGTGCCTATTATGTACTGGCTGATATCTCGAAACTTGAGGGTGCGGATGATAAGCAAAAGGTGGTCAGTCTTCTTGAAAAAACAGGTATTGCTACCGTCCCTGCTAGAGCTTTTTACCACGATGCTAAAGGTTTGCATCTGGCACGCTTTTGTTTTTCAAAAACCGATGCAGAGATTGACCTTGCCATCGAGCGCCTGCAAGTATTGAAATAGAGGCTATCCATCAAAGTCTCTGTCATCATTCCAGCGTTTAATCGGGTACAGACCTTAGCGCGCGCGATTGACTCAGTATTAGTGCAATCATACCCCGCGTCTGAGATCATTGTCATTGATGATGGCTCCTCGGATGCTACTTCAGAAGTGGCCAAGATGTATGAAGATGTCCTGCTCCTACGTCAAAACAATATGGGAGTTTCTACCGCACGAAACAATGGTGTTATGATGGCATCGCATGATTGGATTGCTTTTTTAGATTCTGATGATGTGTGGCATGAAAAAAAGCTGGCTTTTCAAATTGCCCATCATAAAAAAAAACCTTCTTCCATGGTCTCCTATACTGATGAGATTTGGATAAGAGATGGCAAAGAATGGCCAGTACCTAAGAAGTTTCATAAACCTGAAAAGGTCACTTTTGAAGATTCCCTTTATTACTGTAACATTGCTCCTTCATCGGTAATGATTAACAAAGCCTATTTTGACAAAGTAGGAGGCTTTGATGAGTCGATGCGAGTATGTGAAGACTACGACCTGTGGTTACGTATTCTAAAAGAAGGAAGTATCGACCTGGTCCGCCAAAAACTCATTTATAAATATGCCGGTGAAGCCAACCAGCTTTCAATGAACTACAAACTATTAGACCGCTATCATGTAAAGTCACTGTTTAAGCATGCTGAACGGGAGAATGTTCGCGCAGTGATAATGGAGATGATAGATGGACTGAAAAAAGCGGGTGAGAAGTATGGGGATGAGGAACTCTTGGATGAGTGTGCTGTATGGATGTTGAGACTAGATGAAAAAGAGTAGTATTACCGATAAAGTGTATAGTACTGAGGGATAAGACATCCCAGTTTTATATGCTACAATAAAAATTAGTTATTTTTGTATAGCAAGGAAATCCTTTGAGAAGTACACTGCAGAGCTTAGTGCAAAAGATGAAAATCAGTGATGCAGAGATAAGTCGTCGTATGGAGTTACTCGATCTGAAACATGAAGACTTGCAGCTGCTTGCAAGTTATAAATTGCTGATTAATGAATCTTTGGATTCTATTGTCAATGAGTTTTATGCGAAACAGACTTCAATTGATGAGATTGCTATACTGATTGGTGATGCGGATACCCTTAAGCGTTTACAAATAGCACAGCGTACTTATGTATTGGACCTTTTTTCGGGACATTTTGACAGTGAGTATGTCAATAACCGTTTGCGTATAGGATTGATTCATAAACGAATAGGTGTTGAA
This sequence comes from Sulfurimonadaceae bacterium, assembly GCA_041546465.1. Classification (GTDB taxonomy): domain Bacteria; phylum Campylobacterota; class Campylobacteria; order Campylobacterales; family Sulfurimonadaceae. The sequence continues at coordinate 2,752 of JBFEWG010000004.1, read as the reverse complement.
CCAAAGCTTTATCTGTCTGCTGTATATGCTTTAAAAAAAATCATACGTAAGCATATTAAGACTCTGTCATCGGATGAAGAAATGTTTGAAAAGACTTGGGATGCCCTTGATAAACTGTTTTATTTTGATGTGACCTTTGTCTTTGATACCTATATAGACAGTTTGGTTGAAGAGATTAAAACAGCTCAAAAAAGGACAGAGGCTTATGCACTCAGTCTTGAAAAGAAAGTGGCTGAACGGACTAAGCAACTTGAAGAAATGGCAAAGATCGATCCTTTGACAAATATCTGTAATCAAAGGGCTATGTCAGATTTTATGCGAAGAGAGTTAGCCCTTGCAAAAAGAAATGAGACGAAACTCTCTTTTGTCTATTTTGATGTAGATGATTTTAAACTGATCAATGATACACAAGGACATATCAAAGGAGATGAAGTTCTTAAAGTGATTGGACAGGTCCTCTTGAATAATGTCAGAGAAGTCGATATTCCGTGTCGCTACGGCGGTGATGAATTTTGTATTATATTACCTGATTGTGATATTGAAAATGCACAGCATGTCTGTCAAAAAATCATTAAAGAGTTTGAAGATAAGTACCCTGAACTTTCATTGAGTATTGGAATCTGCGAAACGGGTGTAGATGATTATATGACGACAGATGAATTGATCAAATCTGCTGATGAAAAAATGTATTTGGCAAAAAAAGAGAATGGTTCACATATAAAGATATAAGCCAATGTTTTTAATAATAATGATGAGCTACTGTCAATATAATCATGAATCAATATTAAAGTTAAAAATAAATCAGCTATAATCACCTTATGATTTTAATGATAGATAATTATGACAGTTTTACTTACAACATAGTCCAGTACTGCCGTGAGCTCGGTGCAGACTTGAAAGTTATCCGAAATGACGAGATGACGGTTGATGAGATCGAAGCACTTGATCCAGAGAAGATCATACTCTCCCCTGGCCCTGCAACACCCGATGACGCGGGCGTCACTTTGGAAGTGATCGAACGTTTCAAAGGAAAGAAACCAATACTGGGTATCTGCCTTGGGCATCAGAGTATCGCGCAGGCTTTTGGCGGAAAGGTCGTTCGTGCGAAAAACATGATGCACGGCAAGACATCGACGGTCATCAGACAAAGAGAGACTCCGATCTTTCACAAGCTGCCGGAGACTTTTACGGAGACGCGTTACCACTCTCTGGTCGTTGAGAAAGAGTCGCTTCCGTCGTGTATTCTTGTCACAGCGCTGAGCGGGGATGATCAGGAGATTATGGCGCTAGAGATAGAGGGGGAACAGATCTATGGTGTCCAGTTTCATCCCGAATCGATCATGAGCGAACATGGCCATGAGATGATTGACAACTTCTTAAAGCTGTAAGCTGATCCATGTCAAAAAATGCGTATATCGTATCTGCCCTCGTCGCAGTGCATACGCTCTCACTGCTGCTGTTTACTTCGGAGCTTTCAATCAGCTATTATGAGGCTGATATTTTCTTTAACAAAGACAACCTTCTTCATTACATAATCAACTTTTTTACCACATTGTTGGGAAAGAATGACCTTACCGTACGCTTACCAATGATACTCATGCATGCTGTCGGTGCTTTTTTATATTATGACATCTCTAAGAGCCTGTTTAAAAAGTCAAGTGACCAAGTGTGGAATCTTTTGGTATATCTACTGTTACCAGGTATTAACAGTGCGGCCATTATGGTTGATGGTGCAGGGTTACTTCTTTTTTTACTTCTTCTGTTTCTTTATTTTTATAAACATAAACGTCCGTTGTCGTATCTTCTGCTGCCAATCTATGTTTTTATAGATGCTTCCTTCGCGTTTTTATATCTTAGTCTGATCTTTTACGCGATGGAAAAACGTAAGACAAGCTTGTTATTTGCTTCTGTTTTGTTATTTGGGATTTCAATGTATCTCTTCGGTATTGAAATCGGAGGACATCCGCACAATCACTTTTTAGATACACTGGCAATATATGCAGCAATTTTTTCACCGGTGATATTTATTTATTTGATTTATGCATTGTATCGCATGTCGGTAAAAGAGGAACGTAACCTGTTGTGGTATCTCGGAGCGACGGCTTTTGTTTTTTCACTTTTGTTGTCGTTTAGGCAGCAGATGAAACTGGAAGAACTTGCTCCCTATATTCTGTTGACAACACCGATTATGGTTAAGACATTTATTTCGTCATATCGGGTTCGTTTACGTGAATTTCGAAAACAATATCGTCTTTTATTGATGATAGGCATGAGCTTTCTGCTTTTAAGTACCGCAGTGATTTATATGAACAAGTTTCTTTACCTTGTCATATCTAAACCGACAAAGCATTTTGTCTATAATAATCATGTCGTTAAGGAACTTTCCGAACATCTTAAAATGATGGATATCAGTGGAATATCTACACAAGATTCCAGGTTACAGTTGCGACTTAAGTTTTATGGAATTAAAGATGACAGCAAGGTCAGATTATATAAGTATAAGCCATTGGCAGAAGCCGAAATTGTTACGATTCGATACGTTGGTGTGGAAATAGCGAGATATTATGTTACAAATTTATACAAACAATAAGGTTTTCTTAATAAAGAAAGTACCCTAAACATATATACAATAGTTAGATGATATAATTTCGTAAATATTTTCTTAAGGAGTTGCAATGGCTCAAAGAGCGATTCGTGAATACGACGGTAAAGCAATTTTCTCAAAACATTGGGATAAATACTTCAGTGGTTT
>JBFEWG010000093.1:0-8104 GCA_041546465.1 Sulfurimonadaceae bacterium | reverse complement strand
TTCATATGAAGAGGTTGTCAGGATGCCGCGGACACGTCCATCGGGATCTACGAATCGCTCAAGATCATTATGCTGGCTTGAAGGGGTGTCTTGAAAAAAGCTCATCACGAAAGCCCCGTTGTTTGCTAGGCTCATCGTTTGTTGCGTGCTTTTTTTCGAAAATATATGCTGGTCTGAACGCCCACCCACACCAACAGGCTTGCCTTTTAAGGTCGGATCGACTATACGTTCGGCAGAGACAAAAAAACAGTCCAGGTCAATGTGGATTTTCATGAAGAGAGTATAAGGGAAAAACCAGGCAGGTGTTCAAAGTATGACACAGTGCCATACCAAAGGGGATTAAAACTTGTAGCGAAGTGTCAGGTAAGCTGTGGTCCCCGGTCCGCCTGGTGTCTCATGGATATTGCGTCTGACGGGTTCTGGATAAGTATACTCTTCATCAAAGATATTTTTGACAGCTATCGTGCCCTCAAAGGGAAAGTTGGTGTAGGTCACTACAAGATTAGTCAGGTTGTAGTGATCGATGGACCCGCTTGTCCCATCTTGAAGGACGTAATCCTTGGAACTGATATATTGATCAGACAGGGTCCCACTCCACTTCTGGTTAATATGATACGTTAACATGGCATTGGCGGTATAGTTCGCGATAAAGGGTGAATCGTCATCAAAACCGGGCTGAAGATACTCGATCGTCTTGTCTTCACCGTTAGAATAGGATGCATTTAGAATCATCTCAAAAGATTGGTTCAGGATTGACTTCCATTCCGCTTCAATCCCGTACATGTTGCGTCCGGGTGCATTAAAATACTCTGTTGTACCACCACCAGCCGGACGCCGCGTGATCTCATTTTTCAGCTCGAGATAGTAGAGTGTGACCTGCAGCTGATTGTTTTTATTTATGGCAGAGTCAAGAGCAAGCTCGTAGTTCTTGGCCTCTTCACGTTTCAAATTGATGTCTCCAAAAGTGAATCCGGGTACATAGACATATTGTTCAAGAAAGACGGGAGTCCTGAACGCCTCACTGTAAAGGGCTTTGATATAGGTGTCTTTAGCTGCTTTATAGGTCAAGCCCAAACGCGGGACAATTCCGCTGAAGCCGACGATGTCATTGTCCTCACCCCTGATCCCAGCTATCCCGACCCACTCTTCGTTAAAGCGGTATTTTACCTGGGCATAGCCTGCATAGGTCTGTGTGTGTGGCGATACAGTGAACCCCCCGTAATCATTTCTTGTCCCATCACTGTCAAAGATAAAGTCCAAGGAGGTGGACTCATCATATTCGCCCGTCATACCGACGATATAACTGAAGGCGTTATTGACCTTTTTCTTGTATTGAAGCTCGGCAGAGTAGCGTTGTACAGTGTTGTACATGGTCGTCTCAGTAGAGGACGTCCTGCCTGCGACAGGAGTACCTGCAGTACCCGCAGGAAAAGGAAACTCACCGGCATGAAAAACTTTGTCGGCATAGTCGTAGCGTATCCAGAGATTGAGTTGGCCATCGTCGATGGTAAAGTTTTTATTCACATCAAGATAGAAAGACTCCTGCTCATTGATCCCATTGAGCCATATCCATGGGTTAAAACCAAAGCGTGCGTCTTCATGTTTGGAGTAAGCTGCATTGATCGTCCAGGTCTTATCATGGATATCCAAGAAGAGGTTAGTCAGGTTGTCTTGATAGTTCATATTGACGATGTGCGGAGCACCGGCGACAAGGTTTCCAGGATTTTCGGCAACTGTCCCTCCATAATTGTATCCTCTGTCTTTTTGGACGCTTCCGCTGAGTGTCATGTTTGCGTTGTGTAGATTGAAGTTACCGTAATAGTGATCATGACTGCCTGTGCGGGCAGTGATTTGATTGGGATTTTCGATACCCTGTTTGGTAATGATATTGACTACTCCGCTGACAGCATTTGTTCCGTACAATGAAGAGGCAGGACTGCGAACGACCTCAATACGTTTGATCGCTTCTATCGGGATAAATTCTGTATGTCCGGATCCAAAAAGACGTTCATAGGAGGGGTGTCCATTGATCATAAAAAGGGCTTTGTTGTTGAACAGACCAGGTGTGACACCGCGGAAGGTGACAACGCTGTAGCCCATATAAGTCTCGTTGACGACAATACCAGGGAGGAAGCTTAGAGCTTCGTAGATATTTTGCACGCCCCACTCTTTAAGTTGTTTGGCCGTGATGACAGAGACGATGGCCGGGGTCTCGAGAAGAGATTCTTTTTCTTGGGAGGCTGTTGTGATTTCGACATTCATTAACTCTTCCAAAGAGAGCTCAAAGAGGGTGTCCAGTTCGGGTTCTTTTGCAAACAATAAGACTGAACAGCACAAAGCCATGACAGTGAACCTTCTCATTGAATCCCAACCCCCATATTAATGTTTATTAAGCAGAGTAACAGAGTTTTTTTTAAATAAAAGTTAATAAATAAAAGTTATATCTAAAACTGTTTTTTACAACAGCGTGTATTTAAAAAAAATCTGAAGTTAAAAAAAGATAGAATTCATTTACAGGAGAAGCTATGCAGTATCGATATATCGGAAGGACAGGCTTACGTGTCTCGCCTATTTGTCTTGGGACCATGACTTTTGGTACGCAGTGTGACAAGGCGGAAGCATTTAAAATAATGGACAAGGCGTATGAGTCTGGAGTCAACTTTTTTGATACAGCTGAATTATATCCGGTACCCCCTTCAGCAGAACTAGCCGGTTTGACAGAGGAGATTGTAGGCGAATGGCTTCAGGATAAGCCTCGTGACAATCTGATTATCGCCACCAAGGTCGCCGGAGCAGCTTCAGGTTGGTTTGTCCCTCCTGTCAGGCATGGTTTGACGGCTATTGACAGGCACCATATCACGAAGGCGGTAGAAGGGAGTCTAAAGCGTTTGAGGACCGATTATATCGACCTGTATCAGATGCATTGGCCCGATACAATCGTACCGATAGAGGAGTCAATGGAAGCCTTCGACAGACTGGTCCAAGAGGGAAAAGTCCGTTATCTCGGGACCTCAAATGATACGGCTTACGGGACCACAAAGGCAAACATGACTGCGCAGATGAGGGGCTATAAACGCTTTGAGTCCGTACAGAACAATTTCTCTTTATTGAACCGCCGTTTTTTGGATGAGATGCAGGTCATGTGCGAACAAGAAGATATCTCACTTCTACCGTACTCCCCAATGGCAGGTGGGGTCTTGAGCGGAAAGTATAATAATGAGTTTGGTAAAGACGGACGTTTCAGGGCTTACATGAGTTCGGAAAACCCTCGTGTCCGCGCACAGGCTGCGCGTTTTTTAAATGAGAAAACATTGGCTTCGACACAGCAGTATATAGCAATAGCCAAAGAGGCAGGCATCTCAGCCGTTACACTGGCTACTGCCTGGTCTAAACAGTTTTCCTTTGTCGCTTCGACGATTATCGGAGCAACAAAAGCGGAACAATTGGATGATAGTCTTAAAGCTATGGATATGACATTAACAAAAGAGGTCCTGGATGCCTGTGATAAAGTACATTCAGATATTCTTTACCCTATGGGCTAGTCTCTTTTTGCTTTTAGGTTGTGCTCCCAAAGAGTACACGATCAATCAAAGCTGCCTGATTGTCATCAAGACACCCAAATTAAAATATGCCGATTTGGGGTATTTACGTCGAAACAGTGATGAGGTAAGAGCCGACCTTTTTGTAGCCGGGCAGCTTGTCCAAAGCATCGAGGTCAGCACATTGATCTGTGTAGATGATGGATGTATGAGAAAATCCGAGTTTAACAAGGAGTACCTGCACCCCGCATATCCGGATGACTTGCTGTTAGATGTTTTACTTGCCCGTCCTATCTTTGAGAAAGCTTCATTGCAAAAGACAGAAGGCGGGTTTATACAAAACATAAAAAGTGATGAGTACAATATCGTTTACAAAGTGGAGTATGGCAAGACCTACTTCAAAGACAAACAAAACAGATTCTTGATAAAGATCTCAAAAACGAAAGGATGATAATTTGAGTAATAAGTATGTCGGAGCGCACACCTCTGCAGCAGGAGGTGTCTTTAATGCACCTATCAATGCAAAAAAGATCGGGGCACAGGCCTTTGCTCTGTTTACGAAAAACCAACGACAGTGGGTCGCGAAGCCCCTTGATACAGAGACGATTGACAGGTTTAAACTCGAACTTGAGAATGCCTGTATCGAGCCTAAACATGTCCTTCCCCATGATTCTTATCTGATCAATCTGGGGCATCCGGAACTTGAGAAACGTGAAAAGTCACTGGATGCATTTATTGATGAATTGGAGCGCTGTGATCTCTTAGGCTTGGACAGACTTAACTTCCACCCGGGCTCATTCTTGAAGAAGATCTCGGAAGAGGAGTGTCTGGATGCCATTGCCGAGTCGATGAACTATGCGATTGACAAGACAAAGAATGTCAAGCTAGTCATCGAAAATACGGCCGGACAGGGATCAAATCTTGGATGGAAGTTTGAACACCTGGCTCATATTATTGATAAGATTGAAGATAAGAGCCGTGTAGGCGTATGTATTGATACCTGCCATATGTTTACGGCGGGTTATGACATACGTACGCGTGAAGCGTACGATATCTCAATGGCACAGTTTGAGAACATTGTAGGTTTTAAATATCTTATGGGTATGCATTTGAATGATTCCAAGCCGGACCTGGGGTCACATGTGGATCGTCATGAAAGTATTGGCAAAGGGAAGATTGGTCTGGATGCATTTCGTTTTATCATGAATGATGAACGTATGGATGATATCCCATTGATTCTTGAGACAATTGATGAGAGTATTTGGCCGGAAGAGATTAAACTGCTATACTCTTTGGAAGAAAACTAGTCAAAGCGGTTCTGGGTAGCAGAAAATATATCCAAAACCAACCTACTGGTTTTGGTTACACTTCAGGTGAAGCCGCATCAAAAACAGTTGAAGTAGTTTTGACATGAAGAGAAGTTAGTAGAACAATTCAGAAGCAAGGGGAGAAAAATGAAGAAACTTGGTTTATTGTCGCTTGTGGCAACAACGGCTTTGATGGCAAGTGGTTATAAGGTACCTGAACAGTCACAAAAAGCGGTCGCTTTGTCATCGGCCTATGTCGCCAATGCATATGGGGCAGATGCTTCCTATTATAATCCTGCAAATATGGCATTTGAGACAGGGAAGGGTTCTTTTGAAGTCGATTTGAACTACATCCATTTGACAGCAATGAAGTTTGATGGGACAGTAACACCAGCTGTCGGACCGGCTGATACATCCGGTGCCGTATCCAAAAAAGAGAACTTTCTAGTCCCTACATTTTATTATGTCTCACCGGAAGTCAATAACTTTCATTTCGGCCTTGCTTTAGTCTCGCCGGTAGGTTTGACGAAGCGTTGGGATGAACAACCCGGAAAGGCTGCTGCACAAGAGTTCAGTCTCATCACTTATGAACTCAATCCGACTATCGCGTATAAAATCAATAATCAACTTTCTGTTGGAGCGGGTGTAAGGATGATCTATGCTGATGGTATAGCTAAATCTGAGGCCCCTGCTACTTCCTTGGGTTTTACACGTGATATGAGCGGGGATGGTCTGGATTTTGGATACAACCTTGCATTAACGTATAAACCTGTAAAAGAATTAGCCTTGGCAGTGACCTACAGATCAAATATTGATTTAGAGCTTGAAGGTGATGCGGTTTTATCAAATGACATAGGGGGCTCATATAACGGACCAGTATCTGTCAGTCTTCCAGCACCGGCAACATTAAACTTGGCAGCTGCTTATACCTTTAATGAAGCCACAACGGTTGAGTTTGTCTATGATAGAGCCTATTGGTCCAAATACAAGCAACTTGATTTTGAATACCAGGGAGATAAGACCAATTTTGCAACCTTACAAGCTGTATTTGATGACCCTATTGCTAAAAATTGGACGGATACGAACAGCTACCGTCTAGGAGTGACGCATAAATATAATTCGGAATGGACCGCTATGGCGGGAATCGTTCATTTTGAAACGCCGATGCCTGAGCAGACGCTAAACTTTGAACATCCGGATTCAAAAGGGATGGCTTACTCAGTCGGTGCTCGATATGCAATGTCCGAAACAGTTGAAGTAGGGGCATCAGTTTTGTATGCAGATAGAGAGAACAGAACTGTTTCGACGCCTCCTAATGATAATGGTATTGATGGAACATTTTCTAATTCTAAGGTCTACTTTCTTAGCCTGGGCGTAGAGTATAAGTTTTAATTACTGCCCTTCTGGGCAGAGCCGTTAATAAAGTACTAGTTAAAATATTTTGTTAAATGCTTACAGACTTTTAAAAGGTAAACAATGACTTATCCTTATCAAAACTTTTATGAGATGATCCATACCAATGCGATGGATAGACCTCGAAACACCTTGATATTTATCGATGATAAGAAGATTTCCAATCTATTATTCCTTCAGCAGGTTGATAGTTTTGCACGTTTTTTAATCCATAGCGGAATAAAACAGGAAGATAAGGTCGCTTTAATCTTACCTAACGGGGTAGAGTTTCTTATTGCTTTTTTTGCGATTAGTAAAATAGGTGGTGTAGTTGTACCTGTTAATAACATGTTGAAAAAAGAGGAATATACGTATATCCTGAATGACTCCGAGTCCAAGATGCTTGTCACATCTTCGAAGTTTTCGAAAGAGACTGAAAGTCTTCAAGAAGAAACGGCTATCACAAAAAGTATATGGATAGATGAACTACCACGTCATACAGGGGAACATCTTTTGTTTGAGGAAGCGATGACTATTCCCCCGTTTCATCATGATACTGCGGTCGAAAGCAAGATTGATGATCTGGCAGTGATCATCTATACTTCTGGTACAACAGGGCATCCAAAAGGAGCGATGCTTTCATATAAAAATATTTTTTCCAATCTTTATGGAGGCAAAGAGCGTTTTGACTTGACAGCAAAGGACAGATTCATTGTCTATTTGCCAATGTTCCACTCTTTTACACTCTCTATTTCTGTTTTACTTCCAATTTTCATTGGTGGTTCTTTGGTCATTATCCCTTCGCTTCTTCCATTCAGTAATATTATCAAGCAGACACTGCTTAAACGGGTTACAGTCTTTTTGGGTATTCCTGATGTCTATAATGCTTTAGTCAGGGCAAAGCTTCCATGGTATTTTCTGTGGTTTAATTCTGTACGTGCTTTTATTTCAGGTGCAGCTCCATTAAGTGAAGACACATTAATCAAGTTTAATTCGATTTTTAAACGGGCCAAAATGCTTGAAGGTTACGGCTTAAGTGAATGTTCACCTGCAGTTGCCGTCAATCCAATTGATAAGCAGAAGCCACTTTCAATCGGCCTTCCATTATATGGATATCAAACGAAGATTGTTGATGAAGAGATGGTTGAAGTTCCGAATGGACAGGTTGGTGAATTGATAGTCAAAGGCGACTGTGTGATGATGGGGTATTGGAAACGCCCGACAGCGACAGATGAGACGATCATTAATGGATGGCTGAGAACAGGTGACCTGGGTAAAATGGATGAAGAGGGTTACATCTATATCGTTGATAGAAAAAAAGATCTGATCATCTCCAAAGGGATAAATATCTATCCGCGCGAGATCGAAGAGGTCTTATATTTGCATCCTTCAATACAAGCGGCAGCTGTAATAGGGATAAAAGACGATAACAGTGGAGAGATCCCTGTGGCATATATAGAAGTAGATACTGAGGAAAGTCCGATTACCGAAGCAGAGATAAAAAATTATTTAAAGCAGCATCTTGCAAACTTTAAAATTCCAAAACATGTCTATTTTTTAGCTGAACTACCTAAAACGGCAACAGGTAAAGTATTAAAACGGGTTTTAAAAGAAAACCATTAATATGGGGATACTGACTCCTATGTATAAATATAACCATACGTTTTTTATGGATTGATGTAAAATAGTGACATTTACTAACTTGTTTACCTGCTAAAACTAAACAAACCCAAAAACTTTTGAAATTCCCTAAAAAAACTATTGACAATGAATCCGGATTTTCATATAATTCCCGTCCACAAACGAAGAGGCCTTGAGTTAAGGTTTAAAAGAAGCGTTTGAGATCATTGAAAACTAAGTAGAAGA
>JBFEWG010000010.1:0-28232 GCA_041546465.1 Sulfurimonadaceae bacterium | reverse complement strand
TCTTCTACTTAGTTTTCAATGATCTCAAACGCTTCTTTTAAACCTTAACTCAAGGCCTCTTCGTTTGTGGACGGGAATTATATGAAAATCCGGATTCATTGTCAATAGTTTTTTTAGGGAATTTCAAAAGTTTTTGGGTTTTGTTTAATTTCTTCATTCAATATTGAGTATCTTTTTACATTCAGCCTATTATGTCTCCCACTTTTTCCCCACAAATATTTCATAAAGTCCCTAATCGTTAAGATAATTTATGGTCAAAAAAATCTGTATATATAATGTATATAATATATAAACAGTTTTTTTGGTATAATCACAACACTAAATAAATGAGGTGTTCAGCTTGCTGGACTTAACTCAAATACTAATTTAATATTAAAGGATTTTACATGGCTCTTTATGACCGTGATTATGCTCGCCAATCTCATTACGAAGATGTGGGGGCACGTAGTGAAGGTAAACTTGTCTCTTTTATCAAAGAGACCTATAAACTTTTTGCAGCTTCAATGATGGCTGGTGCCGTGGGTGCTTATATCGGTATCCCATTTGCAGCGACAATTCAAAGCTGGTTTATCGGACTTGTTATTTTAGAGTTCGCTCTGCTTTTTGGTCTGTTTGCTGTTAAACGTAAACCAGGTATCAACCTTGTTGTTATGTTTGGATTTGTTTTTATGACAGGTATTACTCTTGCTCCTCTTTTGGCTCGTACACTAGGAATGTCGGGTGGTGGCGCCATCATCGGTAATGCTTTTGCAATGACATCGGTAATCTTTGGTGCAATGAGTTTCTTTGCTATCAAAACGACTAAAGACTTTACAAGTTATGGAAAGCCATTGATGATTGCTCTATTCGTTGTCATTGGTTTCTCTTTGGTAAACCTTTTCCTAGGTAGTCCACTGTTGAGTGTTATCATCTCGGCAGCTGTCGTTTTCCTATTTAGCATCCTGGTTGTCTATGATACACAAAACATCATCCGTGGTGCTTATGAAACGCCAATTGACGGTGCAATTGCACTTTATCTTGACTTCTTAAACATCTTTACTTCTCTGCTTCACCTTCTTGGTATATTTGGCGGTGAAGACTAATTAATTCGCTTCGGCGGATTAATTGGACTCTATAAGTAGATACCGTCTATTTATATATTTCAATTAATCAAGGCGATACAACATGGCACGTTCAAACACCTCAAGTGTCGAGATGGATGACGGCGTTAAGCTCGCATTTCTTGCTCGTACACAAAAAAATACCTTTGGCTCAACAACCAATCCTAATGAAAAACAAGAAGTAGGGGAGCGCAAAGCAATAAGTGCTGCCCAAAAAGCAAAGGCTAAGAAAAAAGCCAAGATGGCCAAAGCGTCGCGCAAGAAGAACAAATAGTGGACAATGCCCTCCATCGTGTAATCGATGCAAACCTTAACCGTTTAAAAGAAGGTATCCGTGTCATTGAAGATATGGCCCGATATGCCGATAATGATAAAGAGCTCTCACACCGACTGAAAGAGCTACGCCATTTGGCCAAGATCGACAACATCAAGCCCCTTCTTGCCTCACGTGATGCTCAAAACGATGTGCTTCGCCCTACCATTGAGAGTGAAATGGAACGTACTTCTATCGAAAGCATCATCATCGCTAACTATAAACGGGCACAAGAATCATCTCGGGTACTGGAAGAAATTTATAAAGTCGTTGATCCCTCTCTTTCAGAAAGGTTCAAAACTATCCGTTATGAGCTTTACACCTTGGAAAAACAGAATCTAGTTTCGGGCGAATAGAACCTCAAACTCCAGCTTGTTTGTAGGATATTCACGTATTAATGTGCGCATCTGTCTATAAGAGAGTATATTCCTCCCGCCGGATACCCCACTTTTCTTGATGTAGGTAAATATATCCTCCACTGACTCAAAACTCAACTCGTAAGTAACCAGCTCTATTTCACAATGGAAATACTGGCTGATCAAATAACTTACTTCATCGGCACATCGTAAAGGTGATGATACTCCAGCTGTCTGCAACAACGTTTTAAATGTGTTCGAAGTAAAAATAGCCAAAGATATCGGAGCATTGAGCTGAGAAATATGATAAAGCGTAATATCCAGGTCTTTTGCCCATTGCAAAGAGGAAGCTGAAAAAACACGGTCGTATTTTTCCTTCACCAGTTCTTCAAACAGTTTATCCTGATTAAAGTCCCCTAAACGGCACTCTATCTTTTCACCTTGCGGGTGAAGCTCAAGCATCTTTTGAGAAAAATCTATCCCCAGATATCTGTCGTAATTAAAAGTGAGTTTATTAAACAGTGTGCCATTACCGCATCCCAAATCCAGAATGACCTTTGGTTCATCTTTTAACTCATCAACCAGTTTTTGGGCTACCTGATTTTGGATCAGGTTATACTTTTCATACTCCCGTGCAAAACGGGAAAACTCTTTTTCTATTTTCATTTTCTGTTGATCAGTATTGAAATGACAAAAATGACCAGAATCACTAAGACAATTGTCGCGCCGCTCGGTAAAGAGAAGTTGTATGAAAAAACCATTCCAACCAAAACAGCCGAAATAGAGAAAAGCAGCGAAAGTAAAATAGTCTTAGAAAACCCCAAACGATAACGTAAGGCAGAGATCGTCGGGATCACCATCAGTGCCCCGATAAGAAGCGTTCCGACAACACGGATAGAGAGGGCAATGATCACAGCGATAATTGTCACCAACATAAAATTAAGCAGCTTGACCCTCAATCCGCTTACTTGTGCCACTTCCTCGTCAAAAGCAATAAAATAGAACTCTTTAAACAGACCCATCAATACGGCCATAGAGAGCGAGCCAAAGACAGCCATGACAATGAGATCAGACTGCGTTACCGAAAGAATTGAACCAAAAAGATAAGAGAACAATGAAGCATTAAATGAACCGGCCATGGAGACAATAATAACGGCCAAAGCCAAAGAACCGGAAAGGAAAATCGCCAAAATAGAATCTGAATAAAGCCCAAAAAAGCTTCGCAGATATTCAATTAACCACGCCGAGATCACAGAAACCAAAACAGCGACCCATATCGGATTCTGTTCAGTAACAATACCTACTGCCACCCCGACCAGGGCCACATGGGCCAAGGTCTCTGTCAACATCGCATATCTACGCAGGACGATAAAGGAACCCGATACTGAAGCAAGAACAGCGATGATAATACCTGCAAGGAAAGCATTTATCATAAAATCATATTGGAACATTTCAAACATATCGGCTCCTAATGATGGTGATGATGGATTAAGTGCGCATCAATGCCATATAGTTTACTCATCTCCGAACAAGAGAGAACCTCATGCGGATTATTGCAAGCCAATAAAGTCTGATTAATACACAGCATTGACTGGATGTCATCAGCAATGACACCTACATCATGGGTAATAAATAAAATCGTCATACCATCATTCTTGTTCAGTTCTCTAAGCAGACTATAAAACCGGTTCTGTGAGACCATATCGACCCCGGTATTGGGTTCATCCAGGATAAGTACCTCAGGTTCGCTTGCCAGAGCCCGGGCAATCATCACACGCTGACGCTGACCTCCTGAAAGCTCTCCGATCAACTTATTGCGAAGATTTTCAACATCCATTTTAATCATGGCCTCGTCAACAATCTCCCGGTCTGATACTTTTTCCCGTCCAAACAGCCCCCGTTTTGCCGTACGTCCCATCTTAACGACCTCTTCGACTGTAGCAGGAAAATACTGATCGATTTGGGAGACACGCTGAGGAACATAACCTATCTTATCCCAATCTTTGAACATCTTTTGGTCTTTTCCAAAAAGCTTGATTGAACCTGTACTCTTTTTCTCCAGCCCAAGCAAAAGACGGATAAGTGTTGTCTTCCCTCCACCATTTGGGCCGATAACAGCACTGTATTCACCTTTTGTTACCACAAAGTCGATTCCCTTGAGAATATCAGTGTCATTGACGCGGTAGGAAAGTCCTTTGACCTCAAAAACTGCCGGCGCTAAATTCATTGACACTCCATTGCTGCTTTTAACTTTTGCAAGTTCTCTCGCATCAACCCGATATATCCTCTGGCCTCTTCATCACTGTTTACATTTGCCAAAGGCTGAAGTGACTCCACCTTCGCTCCGGTTTCATGAGAAATAGCCTCGGCTACCGAAGGAGAGACAAAGCTTTCAAAAAAGATCATCGTGATACCTTCGTCCTTCACCAGGTCTGTAATTTCCTTCATCTTTTTTGCACTGGCCTGTTCATCAGGAGAAAGGCCCGTAATACTATGAGAACTGAAACCATACTTGGCACCCATATAACCAAAAGCATTATGATTGACCACAATCTCATGGTGGTGACAATTTTTCAACGCCTCACTATACTCTCGCTCTAAAGCTTTTAATTCTTCTATATATGCTTTTGTATTGGCTCCAAAAAGTACATTAAACTCGGGAAAATGCTCAGACACTTTCACTTTAATGGTCTCAGCCATAACAATCATGTTGTCAATGTCTAGCCAGTAATGAGGGTCGACTTTCTCTGTATGATGGTGTTCATGATCATGCTCTTCGTGTTCATCACAGCTCTCGCCCTGACTCTCTCTTAATTTGACAAACTTACTCATATTAAGCTGATTGGGATACTCTTTTTTTATCCAGGGTTCGATCCCCAATCCATTAAAAATAAAAAGCTCAGCCTTTGAAAGCTCAGTCATCGTCTTGACCGAAGGCATATACGTATGTATCTCTACTCCGAAAGGAATAAGTCTCTTTACCTCTACCTGCTCTGCTGTAATATGTTTAGTGATATCGTACAAGGCGAAATTAGTGACAGCGATATAAGGCTTCTCGTCTCGAACAGAGTGATTCTCATCAAAGAGCAACATCTGAGCGACAAAAATTACCAACAATGCCACAACAATAATCAAAGCCTTCTTCATAAAACTATTTCCTTTATTACCCTTTTAAGTCCCGTATTATAGCGTGTTTCGTGTAGACTATATAAAGTATAAGATAAACTTTGCTATAATTGCGCAATTTTATTAAAGGGCGCTGCCCTATTTAGGAAACTTGATGACATCTCTTTTGCTCATTGTTCAAATCGCTTTAGTTGTTCTATTGACGATCATCGTATTACTTCAAAAAAGCTCCAGTATAGGTCTGGGTGCCTATAGCGGATCAAATGAATCTGTTTTTGGTGCTAAAGGTCCAGGTAGCTTCCTTTCTAAAATGACCTTTTTCTTGGGCTTCTTGTTCGTTGCCAACACGGTTGCTATGGGTTATTTCTATGCTCAGGAAAACAATGCGTCTGTTGTTGACACCATTATAGAAGAGACAACCGTTGTCGCACCTTCTGCTGCACCAACAGATACAACAGCTCCAGCTGCTACAGAAGCTGACGCAGCCAAATAATGAAACAAGCGCTCCTTTTCGCGCTTCTTTCTTTGACACTCTGGGCTGATGCCCACCTCTTTGTCTATCACCGTTTTGGTGACAGTGAGCATCCCTCTACAAATACCTCTTTAGATGTGCTGCGAAAACAGTTTGACTACTTTAAAGAGAACGGTTATGAAGTCATCACCCTCTCAAAACTCAATGATGCATTAAAAGCCAAAAAGACAATTCCGGACAACTGGGTAGTTTTTTGTATTGATGACAGTTATAAAAGCTTTTACAATAACGGCCTTCCTCTGTTTAAAGAATACGGCTATCCTTTTGCTCTTTTTGTCTACATTGAGGCTACTGAGAAGAGTTATGGCCACTTCATGAGCTGGGAACAGATCAAAGAAGCGGACAAGCATGGTGAAATTGGTCTGCATTCCTACGCTCACAAACATATGGTCTCGCTCACACAAGAAGAAGTAATAGAAGATACGGAAAAAGGGCTCGCCCTGTTCGAGAAGAAGCTCGGGTATAGACCTAAATATTATGCTTACCCTTATGGAGAATTTAATGATAAGCTTAAAGACACCATATCCTCCTACGGTTTTGACCTTATCCTTAATCAAAATGTAGGGGCTGTCTCTCATAAAAGCCCGAGAAATGATCTTGATCGTATTGCTTTGACTGGTGATGTCAACCTAAAATACAAACTCCGTATCAAATACCTTGAGGCACTCTGGCATTCGCCAAAAAACTATCCTGCTAATGGTAATCTTAATGATATTCACGTTACAATGCCGCCATCAATCAAAAAAGCAGAACTCTACATCAGTGGAGGTGGCTGGGAATACATCAAAGTTAAAGACGGTGAGTTCAAATCAACCAAGAGCTATCCTCTTAAACTAGGACGTACCCGTGTCATCATCAAACATGATAATGCTTTTACAAGCAAAATAATCGTAAAGGAATAAAAATATGATCGACAAAATACAATCAGACTGTAAAGCAAATATGGAAGGCTCGATTGAGCATATGCGTCATAGTTTCAAAAGCTTACGCACAGGTAAAGTAATGGTCTCTATCCTGGACGGGATCAAAATCGACTATTATGGGACACCGACCGCTTTAGACCAGGTGGGATCTGTCATTGCTACTGATGCTACGACTATCGTTATCTCTCCTTGGGAAAAACCCCTGGTTGCAGATATTGAAGCCGCTATCTCAAAAGCCAATATCGGTGTCAATCCAAACTCAGATGGTGAAAAGATCATCCTTAACTTTCCTCCGATGACCTCTGATCAACGTCAAGACACAGTCAAAAAGATGAAAGCTATGGGTGAAGATGCCAAGATCTCTGTCCGCAATGACAGACAAAAAGCCAATAACGATATCAAGAAACTAGAAAAAGAGAAAGAGATCACTGCCGACGAATCTAAAGCGGCTCAGGATAGTATCCAGAAGATTACAGACAGCTTTATCGCAACCATCGATGCGACACTGAAAGAAAAAGAAGCCGAGATACTAAAAGTATAGTACTCATTTAAGGGAAAGATATGAACGTTAAACAAATCTATATGGACGCAAATGCACTTTTGGAAGGTCACTTCAAACTTTCATCGGGCAATCATTCACAGTTTTATCTTCAATCTGCAAAGGTCCTTGAAGACCCTAAGAATGCGAAAGTCTTGGCTGAAGGCGTTGCTGCTCAGATAAAAGAGAGTGGTCTTGAAGTCGATACGATCTGTGCACCGGCTTTAGGCGGACTTATTGCCGGTTTTGCACTTGCTACTGCCCTTGACAAACGTTCTATCTTCGCAGAACGCGTGGATAAAGTTATGACTATCCGCCGTGGCTTCGAAATAACAAAGGGTGAACGCGTCATGATCTGTGAAGACATCATCACGACGGGTGGTTCTGCCATGGAAGCGGCAGCAGCTGTCGAAGCTATGGGTGGGGTCGTTGTCGGTTTTGCCGCCTTGGCAAACCGTGGCTTTTGTGACCGCCAGAACTCTGATGTGACAAAAAAACCCAACTGCAAGCTTCCTGACGGAGTACCCTTCTTTGCACTTGAAGACTTTACCTTTGAGATGTATGCTCCTGAAGATTGCCCCCTTTGTAAAGAGGGCAAGAGCGAAGCAGTAAAACCGGGGTCACGCGGAAACTAACAAAACGACTCCAGCTCTTTGATACCATCAAAGTGTTCCAGAGAAAAGTCGATACGTTCTTCTTTATTCAGATGAGTATCTGCTACCTTATCGACCCAATCAAGGCGCTTGAGCAGACCGCGTGAATTTGCAATCTGTATCGAAAGACCCGGTCGGGCATTCAATTCCAGTAACATAGGTCCCTGATTCTTATCCAGGACAATATCTGCCCCCAAATACCCCAGATTGGTCATATCATACGAAGCCGACGCCATATTCAAAACATCATTCCAATAAGGTATCGCTAATGTTGATAGCAGAACATTGGTATCAGGATGCCTTTCAATCGGTCGATTAAACTGCACGGCACTGATGGCTTTACCTGTAGTAATATCGATTCCTACACCAACAGCACCTTGATGCAGGTTTGCTTTTCCATCACTTGCCGATGTTGACAGGCGCATCATAGCCATAACCGGATACCCCCGGTATACAATAACTCGGATATCCGGTACTCCTTTAAAACTAAACTTCTCAAACACTGTATCAAAACAGATAAGCCGTTCAAATAGAGCAATGTCGTCTTTACCCCCCAGGGAGTACAAGCCGCTCAGAATGTTCGAAACATGCCGCTTGATCTCCTGCAGGGTCATTTTTTCACCGCTTGACTTAACAAAATCATCTCCCTCGCGTGCACTGATGACCAGAATACCTTTTCCTCCGCTTCCTCGTGCAGGTTTGATTACGAAGCCCTTATCTTTGGGGAGAAACTGCAAAAGGTTTTTGATTTCGCCCTGATAACGCAGATAGCCATACAATTCAGGTGCCTGTAATCCGTACTCATGCACCATCTGTTTTGTTTTCAGTTTATTATCAACCAAGGGGAAGCGTGATCTGTCATTATACCGGCTGATATAATTGATATTACGAGCATTCATCCCCAAAAGACCCAAGCCTTTTAGCTCAGAGGGAAGGGCCCATCTCATGATCGTTTAACCATAGAAGCAAAACGGTAAAGCTCATTCAGTCTGTAACCGCTGTAACGTCCGATAAGGATGATCAATCCCAAGACCGCAAGTAAAAACTCTGGAAAGGTGTATGTCCAGAACTGTATAACCTCATTGGCCATCGCGATGTAAGCTATGATCGCAGCGAACAATGAGCCACTGCCTTGAAGCAAGACCTCAGCTGCACCCTCTTCTTCCCAAATAATGGACATCCTTTCAATCGTCCATGCCAGGATGATCATAGGAAAGAAGGTAATGCTTACAGCATCGTGGATTCCAAGTTTATACGTCAGAATAGCAACCAGAGCCATGATACCCACGACAATGATCAAAACCGCAGATATCCTGGCTACAAGCAAGAGGTTGAGATTAGAAAAGTAAGAACGTACGATCAGGCCCACGCTGACAATGATCAGAAACATGACCACCCCCGGGACGAGTTCTGTCTGCATAAACGCCATGGCCAACAGAACAGGCATGAATGTACCCGATGTCTTGATACCGATAAAGACCCTTAAGAGGACAATGATAAGTGCGCCTATGGGTATCAATAAAAGACGCTTGAAGGTATTTTGCGCTTCGTTCGGCAGAATAAAAAGTGAAAAGTCCAGAAAGGAGACCTGATCACTATCGTCTTGCAATAAGGCGACATTACGAGCCGGCAATACTGACTCAGTTACCGAAAAGTGCACAGTGGAGTCTTTGACACCCTCAGCATCCAAAAGCGATACACTGCCCCGTTGCCAGATAAAAAGCCTCTCTGTCTTATCAACCTTGCCCTTGTGAATATCAAAAAGCTGCCATCTCCCATCATCATAGACCTCTATCATCGGTTTCAAACCAATGTTTTTCTGTCCATCGATCAGTTCAAGTGCTCCAACACGACGTATGTTTACTTTATTCTCTTCGAGCAATACAGCAATAAGATCGCGCAGGTCTTTGTCAGAACGTATAAATTTTCGCTTCAACATCTCGATTGCCTGGGATTCATCCTGCTGGTTGAATGCGGCAATAATACTTGCTGTCATACTTGTATCATCTGCAGAGTGTTCATAAGCATCCTGCATGATCACATCAGCAGCCTGAACGATAATATTACTCGCTTCTATTCTACTGCTCTTCTTATATTCCTGCCGTTCCACCGGGGCATAACTCTCATCCATTATTACATCAATCGAATAGTACAGGGTCTGTTTACCGGTGACCTTACGTTTCGCCCACTCTCCACGTCTGTATCCATCTCTTTGGGCCTTTGTGTAACCGTAGTTGGGAGAAGAGGCACTCTCGTTATGGATAGACATACCCGTTTGTCCATCCGGTAAGGCAAGTGAGATAAAAGCATTCTCTTTTGTCCCTTTAAACGTCACTTTGGCTTCAATGTTCCAGACACTCCTCTTCTCTCCACTAAAGAGAGGGAAACCAAGTACATTGACCTTATAAGCTATGATCCCTGCAGCAATACTAATAAGCAGGAAAGAGAACATGTAGATCTGATATCGGGAGGTCATTTCTTTTCCTTCACGGGCTTTTGAGTATATTTTAGTGAAGGATCAACTATTGCATTGCCTTTAAGATAATTCCTTCCTACAAGAACAGGGTATTCATACTGTCCCCTGTCTGTTAAACTGACTTCAACAAGATAGGACAGAGAAGAGATATTAAGTCGCATCTTGACAACATAACGCCTTTGCCCTTCTTCCAGGTGCCGCTTGACCTTAATCTTTCTCACAACCTCTTTTTTGACCTTGATACGTTCATTCTTCTCATTCAACATATCGAAATGTACCCAGCTTTTTCCATCTCTCTCAAATGGAACAATATTCTCCGCATGGATAGAACTTCGTTTTGCTCCCGTGTCGATACGTGCGTTTAGCGAAATCTGATGTACGGGAAAATAGACTTTTTCCACCTCACCCAAGACTACCTTGTCCTGATTCTTATAGACCACCTTAGGAGATCGACAAGGTTCAGCCTTTGGACACACCGGACACTCTTTTGTCTCCGGACACTCTTCTTTTTCTAAACCGATATAGGTAATCTTTTCATTATTTATTATCGTGGGTTCTTTGATAATAATCTCTTTGATGATCTTCGGCGTCGGTTCCTGCCCAATACATCCGGATAAGAGCACTATACTCATGAAAAATAAAACAATCTTTTTAATCATATCACGCTTTCATCTTACAATACATACTATGCTCGACAAGAATCTTGGCCACTTCCTCTTTTCCGTCAACCATTCCCTGAATAGAAAGTCCTTCAAGCATCTTCTTCTCTTCCAGACTGACAACTTTTACAATAAGGTTGATCGGTTTTTCATATCGGTTAATAGCCTCTGAAATAAGAAGCTTTTTCTCGGCATTATCAAGGGTTACGATAACGGATGAGGCATCTTCTGCGTGCAAAGCCTGCAGGATAGACTCTTTTGACATATCTCCGTAATAAATCTCCTCCCCATCTTGCAGACCCTCTTTGACATGCTTTAAGGAGTTATCCACGATAATGTATTCGATACCTTTTTTTCTCAGTTCTCTTACAACAAACTTACCGACTGTCGAATATCCACAGACAATGATATGGTTGGTATGTGTTTGCACTTTTTCCATGTCATATTCATGTATATTCTTGGGAAATACCCTTTTCGCAATAGCATCAATACGTGTCATCATAAACGGAGTCAGGATCATCGAAGCAACAACAACCAGGACCAGAATGTTCATCAACTCCGTCTCGATAAGCTGTGCTGCACTGGCAAGCGCAAAAATAGCAAAAGAGAACTCTCCGACCTGGGAAAGTGACAGTGCGACCTTCAATGCATTTTGCAACTTGCTGGTGATACTCATCACAGCAAAAATAATAATGGTCTTGGCGAGCAGTATACCAATAAGCAGCACGAAGATAGATGCTGCATGCTCAATAAAATAAATGACGTTGATCTTTAAACCGACCGTGATAAAAAAAGTCCCTAAAAGCAAGTCTTTAAAGGGTGATATATCTGCCTCAACCTTATGGTGGTATTTTGTCTCTGCAATGATCATGCCTGCTACAAAGGCACCCAGCGAATAAGTAAACCCAGCCGCATGGGCCATGTAAGAAGCCCCCATAACGATCACCAGGACAGATCCCATGAAAAGCTCATCGAGTTTTGTATTTGCCGAAAAGTGCAAAAGCCATGTCATCACACGGCGGCCCACGACAAAGAGAAGACCGATCAAGACAACAGCACTCAGAATAGTTTCGATAATAATCTCAGCAACGGAAACATTATCCTTGCTCATAAAACCGATCAAGAGTAAAATCGGGATAACCGAGATGTCCTGAAAGATTAGAATACCCATCGACCTACGTCCGTAAGTCGTGTGGATATCTTTAGAGCTTTTCAAATAGCTCAGTACCACTGCTGTCGAAGAAAGCGATAATGAAAGTGCAACGATCACTGAGCTCTGATAATCAATCCCGAACACCCAATGCGACAGAAGAAAAAACAAAAAGGCAGAGATGCCGACCTGCAGTGCACCGTTCATAAACACAATCTGCTTCATCGTATTCAATCGGGCCAAAGAAATTTCCAGACCTATGGTAAACATCAAGAAGACTATCCCGAACTCGCCTAGAAGTTCAACAGCATGAGAATCCTCATGCTGAATATCAAATGCGTAGGCCAAGGCGGTACCCGTGAGAATATAACCGATGATCTGTGAAATGCCAAACTGCTTCAAGATGATGTTCAACACTGTTGAGACACCCAAGGCAGCAACGACATAAAGCAAAACAGTATCCATTAAAGTTCCTATCTTTCAATTAAAAACATATTTTATACTAGTTGATGTATGATATCCTAATATCCCATCAAAAAGATAACATTTGATCAATAATTTTCATTCTATGATTTATCTTTATTATAATAAGGACATTACCGAAGGTAAAGCTTTTTGAGTTATAATTCGCATAATAAAATATTTACGCTAAGGGCAACTTGATGACAAAATATATTTTCGTAACAGGTGGGGTTTTAAGTAGTCTTGGTAAAGGTATCACCGCAGCAAGTCTTGGTACCTTACTTAAAAGTTCAGGTCTGAAAGTCGGGATGCTTAAAGTCGACCCTTACATCAATGTTGACCCGGGGACTATGTCTCCGCTTGAACATGGAGAGGTATTTGTCACCAAGGATGGTGCAGAGACAGACCTTGATATAGGTAACTATGAGCGTTTCCTTGATACTTCTTACCTGAAAACTGCCAACTTCACAACCGGTCAGGTCTATTCATCAGTCATCGAACGTGAACGTGCAGGTGGATACCTGGGTCAGACTATTCAGGTTGTCCCTCATATCGTCGGTGAAATCGTTGACCGTATCAAGCAGGCCGGAGAAGGGCATGACATCCTTATTGTAGAGCTTGGTGGTACTGTAGGTGATATCGAAGGGCTGCCGTACATGGAAGCTATCCGTACGATGAAGCATGATGAAGAAGTCGCAGGCACCTTTTTTGTCCATGTGACGCTTATCCCGTATATCAAAGCTGCCGGAGAGCACAAGTCTAAGCCGACACAACACTCTGTACAGGAACTTCGTCGTATCGGTATTACACCACAAATGATTATCACACGAAGTGAAAAATCTCTGCCAAAAAGCTTCAAGAAAAAGCTAGCTATTGCCTGTGATGTCAGCCAGGACTGTGTTATCGAAGCATTGGATGCTTCGACTATATATGCAGTGCCGATCAGCTATATGCGCCAAAACATGCTCGCACCTATCGCCAAAGAGCTTGAACTCGGTGAACTTGTCCCAGATATGGAAGAGTGGGATGCTCTGGTCAAAAAGATCGTGCAGCCGAGCAACAAAGTTACAATCGGTTTCGTAGGCAAGTACCTGGAACTAAAAGAGTCCTACAAATCTCTTATCGAGTCTCTAATCCATTGTGGTGCCCATCTTGACACCCGTGTTGAGATATGCTGGGTGGATTCTGAGGATATCGAGACAAAGGGGGCAGAAGCACTGCTCGGTGATTGTGACGGTGTTTTAGTTGCAGGTGGGTTTGGAAACCGTGGTGTCGAAGGAAAGATCCTTGCTATTGAGTATGCCCGTGTGAACAAAGTACCATACCTTGGTATTTGTCTGGGTATGCAATTAACACTGGTCGAATACGCAAGAAATGTACTGGGGCTTAAAGATGCCAATTCGATAGAATTCGATCCTGACACTACCAATCCGATGATTTACCTTATCGATAACTTTATCAACCAGTCAGGAATCAAAGAGCTTCGGACACATCAATCCCCTATGGGAGGAACACTGCGTTTGGGTGAATATCCATGTGACACCAAAGCGAAATCGCATCTGAGAGAAGCCTATGGCGAAAAAGTAATCCATGAACGTCATCGTCACCGCTATGAGGCCAACCCTGCCTATAGAGAAGAGCTTGAGAAAGCCGGTATGATTGTTACAGGTGAATCCAACGGATTGATCGAAGCAGTTGAGATAAAAGATCACCCATGGTTCCTGGGTGTCCAGTTCCACCCTGAGTTTACATCCCGTCTTACATCGCCAAACCCATCCATCCTGGCCTTTGTAAAGGCATCTATGGATGCTGATGCCTAAACTTTCCAAAGCGCGTCTTCATGAGATCCTTTCTCAGCGCTTTAGTACCGGATTTAAAAAACTTTCCGATATACCTGACCCTTCACTCCTACATGATGGAATAAAATCTGCCAAACGGATCGCTTCTGCGATACAGAAGAATGAAAAAATATACATCGTTGGTGATTATGATGTTGACGGGGTAACCTCGACTGCCCTCATGATTGAGTTCTTCAATGCAATCGGCTACCCAATTGAAGCAACTATTCCCAATCGTTTTACTGATGGTTACGGTGTCTCAGAAAAGATAATAGACCGTATAGAAGCCGATCTTGTCATTACCGTCGACAATGGTATCAATGCCTTTGGAGCTGCCCAGGCATGTAAAACACGTGGGATAGATCTTATCATCACCGATCATCATACCCCTTCATCAACACTACCCGATGCTTTTGCAATCATTGATCCCAAACTTGATGCATGCCGCTACCCCTTCAAAGAAATTTGCGGCGCACAGGTTGCGTGGCTACTGATGGGGCTGATCAAAAAAGAGATAGGTTCTTCCGTCAATCTTGGCCAGTTTTTGGATCTCCTGTCCTTAGCCATTGTCGCTGATGTCATGCCACTTCAAGACATCAACCGTACCCTTGTCATCAAAGGCTTAGAGCAGATGTCGCATTCCCGCCGTCCCTGTATGGTCATCATCCGGGATATGCTGGCTAAAGAAAGACTCTCTGCTGAAGACATTGCCTTTCAAATCGCTCCACGTATCAACAGTGCCGGCCGCATGGAAGATGCTTCAGTTGCATTGTCTTTTTTGACCGCAGACAATGAGCAAACAGCCTATCGTCAATATGAACTGCTCAACCAACTTAACCAGATCCGTAAAGCGACTGAAGCCGAAGCGACTGAACACGCTATCGGACAAGTAGGCCCCGAGGACAACATCATCGTCGTGGCACATGAGGGTTGGCATGAAGGAGTCGTAGGAATCGTCGCTTCGCGTTTGGTACAACGCTTTGGCAAACCCGCCATTGTTCTATCAATCGATAAGGGCATCGCTAAGGGATCAGCCAGAAGTATCGGTGAGATCAGTATCTATGACCTTATCAAAGAGCAAGAGCCCCTGCTTGAAAAGTTTGGCGGCCACAAGATGGCAGCTGGCTTAGGCCTGAAAAAAGAACATCTTGCTGACTTTAAAACCGCCATCAATATAAGTGCCCAGAATATACCGCCTGAAGACTATATTCCTCAAGAAGAGGTCTTGGGAGAGATAGAGAGCTCCGCCATAAATTTCGAGCTTCTTGATCTGCTTGAACAATTTGAACCTTTCGGAGAAGCCAATCCGCGCCCGCGCTTTTTAGCATCGCAAGCCAAGATCGTCTCCGTAAAACGTTTAGGCAAAGAAAAAGAGCATGCAAAGATAGAACTTCGTCTCAACCCTGACGACACACAGACCTACGACCTGATGTATTTCCGTTGTGATAAAGAGCTTCGTTCAGGACAAGAGGTCACCTGTTCATACACCCTCAATAAGAACGTCTTTAATGGCCGGACCTCCATACAATTCATGCTGGATCGGATTATTTCTTAGCCTCGTGATTATTTTGCGATAGAATTGTGTTATATTTTCTATAATTGAAACTGAATAATTTACAGGAGAACGATATGAACAAGCATGATCTACTAGAGCCCTTAACAGAAATAACAGACGGTCTCTCTCGACGTGATGCCCTAAAACTTATGGGGGTTTCTCCTATCGCCGCTGCTCTCCTGTCTGGCTCGACTGCGACAGAAGCAAAAGCATCCGATGCCAAAGGCAAGATCGTCATTCTTGGCGGCGGTGCGGGTGGTATTATGGCCATGGCTCAACTGCGCTCTGCTCTTAAAAATCCAGACATCACTATTGTCGCTCCCAATGAGGTCCATCTTTATCAGCCGGGCCAGGTATTTATCGCTTCAGGCGTTTATGAGCCTGATGAAATTGAGATGAGCAATAAAGAGTTTATCCCTGATGACGTAAACTGGATCAAGGATGAGGCAAAAACCGTTGATGCCGACAATAACAAGATCACCTTACGCAGTGGCGATGAACTCAGTTATGACTACCTCGTTGTTGCTACAGGTCTTCAATATCATTATGACCACATCGAAGGTCTGACAGAGGCTGATATCGGTACTAACGGAATTGCATCTGTTTACCTGAATAATCTTGAGAAAGGAACGCATGAAGGTGGTGAAAAAACCTGGCAGTGGTTTAATGACCTCAAGCAAGCTGCAAAAGAAGGTAAAAAACCACGTGCGATATACACACAGCCTAACACACCAATCAAATGTGGTGGTGCACCGCAAAAGATTCTCTACCTCAGTGCAGACTACCTCAAACAAGATGGCCTAAGTGCCGAGTTTATCTTTGCGACCAACAATGCTTCCCTCTTCAGCCTGAAGAATGTAGCCGAAGAGCTGCAGCGTACTCAGGACGGCTACAAAGGAATGGTCACTAAATTCACCCATAACTTGAAAAAAATAGATGTCAAGAACAAAGTAGCAACCTTCGACCACTTCTGGCAGGAACAGGGTGAATATGATGAAGACCTGGAGATGTATGAGACAGAAGATAAGTATGAACTAGTAGAGATGGAGTATGACTTCATCCATATCGTCCCGCCTATGGGACCGGTTGATGTAATCAAAAACTCCTCTCTTGGCTGGCAAAAAGGTACAGCTAAAGGCTGGTTGGAAGTTGATAAAGAGACCCTGCAGCACCGCCGATATAAAAATGTCTTTGGCATCGGTGATATATGCGGTATTCCTATGGGGAAGACAGGTGGATCTGCACGTCACCACGCTCCAATTCTAACAGCCAACCTCATTGCCCAAATGGAAGGAAAAGAACTTCAAGAAAAGTTTGATGGTTATACTGTATGCCCATTGAAAACAGAGTACGGTAAGATCATCATGGCAGAATTTGGATATGATGGACCGATGCCGTCTATCCCGTTTTGGAAAGATGTTTCAGTCCCTCGCTCTACATGGTGGGCGTTTGATGTATATATGCTAAAACCTATGTATAAATATCTGATGATGCGTGGACTGATGTAGTCAAAACAGCCAAGAAACCAGTCTCCTGATCTTATGTGAGTATCAGGCTGGGCTTTATGCCGTCTTCTCCACATCATATTTATATAAAATTGCTAAAAACTCATCAATATGCTTCAAAAACAGGTTTACCAGTTTCGGGTCATACGATTTCCCCGATTCAGCCTTGATATAATTCAATACATCCTGTATCTCCCACGCGTCCTTATAAACACGCTTATTAGCCAAAGCATCGAAGCAATCCACAATAGAGACGATCCTCGCAGTCATAGGTATCTCATCTCCGCTCAAACCTTCGGGATAACCCTTTCCATCATACCGTTCATGATGACAATAAGCGATATCGACTGCAATACTGCCTATCTTCGGATCTGATTTGAATGCTTCTTTCAAAATATTTTTTCCGTGCATAGAGTGGGTCTTCATGATGTCAAACTCTTCTGATGACAGTTTTCCCGGTTTTCCCAAAATCGAATCCGGTATCGCTATCTTTCCGATATCATGCAGGGCTGCCATCTTCCCTATGACATCAGCCTCTTTCTCATAAGTACCATTAAGCCGTGCCAGTAAAGAGGTGTACTCCTGTATTCTTTTGATATGGGATCCTGTCTCGGCACATTTATACTCTGTTACCTCGCAAAGAATATTGATAATGTCATATTCAAATATCTCTTTGACCTGATTGAACATCTCAAGTGATTCGATGTTTTGATAGATCCTCGCATAGAACTCATCGCGTGAAAACGGTTTAGTGATATAATCGTTGGCGCCCTCTTTTAAAAACTTACTCGTAATATAGGACTTTGTCTCTCCCGTAAGTGTAATAATCGCCATGTCTTTTTTGCTGTACTTTTTCCGCACCTTTCTCGTAAGCTCAAGCCCATCCATGATAGGCATATGATAATCGGTTATCATCAATTCTATCTCTGGGTTATTTTTGATTACTTCCAAGGCCTTGCTGCCGTTTTCTGCTTCGAGGACATTAAACTGATGCAAACCGAGATTGTTTTTAAGATAGTAACGATACGTCATCGAATCGTCTACAATCAATACCTTTTTCCTTCGATTAGCCTCTAACTGTAAAAGCTTTTCAACAACGGTGACAATATTCTCGTATCTCTCTTTTAATATATAATCAACAATGGGGGAGTTCTCAAAAGTATCTCGTAGTGCATCACTAAAGTCTGAGGTGAAGATGATGGGAGCGATATCATGCCTGTTCATCAGTTTAACAGCCTGTCCGCTTTCGGCATCAGGAAGATGCAGGTCTGCAACGCCGTAATCATATCTGTACTTTTGCAAATACTCTTCCGCCTTCGTGTAGGTATTCGCAATATCAAAGTCAAAATCCGTAAACCTGCTTAAGAGATCTTGCATAATCGTACAAAGCATCTTACTGTCTTCTATAATCAGTATACGACTCATTCCAACTTCTTTGTTTAAATTTTTTCTTAATTTGACTATTATGGCTAAGTATAACTTAAATAAATAATAGGAATTCTTTTTAGGGGGATGCTAACGGAAGATGAGTGCCTTTGCCAATGCTGCAAAAATGTTGTCTTGCTGCTGATACAAGTCTTCACCTTTTTTTTCCAGTGACTCAAGTGCCCGCTTGGCTGCTTCTAGCTGTTTAATACGGTTTCTGTGCGTAATTTGCGCATTCTCATACTTCAATGTCAGCTCACCTTTAGTACTGAAAACCTTATCATGTTTTTCAAGGAGAGCCTTCTCTTCCTGCCGCTTTCTTCTTAGCTCTGCGCTCTCTTCCTTGTTGGGCTTAAGGATATTCAACAGTCTGTTTTTTTGCGTTGTACACGTATGCAGTTCATCTTTCAACAGCTTAAATTGTTCCGAACATGCTTTTTCATTGGCTTTGCTCACAGCTAATGCCTGCTCGGCCTCTTGCAGATATTTTTCAGCTTCTTTAACAGCTGAAACCTCTTGTTTATGAAAATGCTCAAACTGTGAACATTGTGTCATCACAGAAAAAATGGAGCTATAGTTCCAGATGTTTTGTTTGCTATCGATAACAAAAGGCTTCTTTATCTTTTTCCCGTTACTGCCAACAACGGTCTCTCCATTGTAAAACCGTAGAAACTCATCCGCCTTTCGATCTCTTTTCATCACCATATCAATCAATATCTCGGCACACAGATATAAAAGGCTGTCAAAATGCAACCGAAGTACATAGCCGTTAAGTGCCAGTACATTCTCTTTGTCCAGCGAGCCCGTATATTCTGACATAGCCACATCCACCAAAGCCCTAAATACTTCAATGTATTTGGCCTTAAACATCAGGTTGTCAATCCTTCCGAAATCTAATGCATCATAGATCACATCCGGAGCCATATCAAGCAGGACATCAGAAAAGTTCTCGGGAAAATGCTCTTTATACAATCCCTCCAAAAGTTCGGGAGACATGCCTAAAAAGCGCCTGTTATCATCCTGTGATATCTTTCGTATATCTACAAAATACCGTACATAGAGCTTTTGACGAAGAAAAAGGACAATATCTTTGCTGCTGAGCTCAAAGCTCTTCTGAACGGCCGGACGAATAGTATTTCTGAGGTTCTTGTAATCCTGTTGTAGCGGTGTGTCCAAAAACTTTTGAAACAGTGACTGTAAAATATCCTGAGAAAAACAGAGCAGGTGCTCTTGAAGGGCGTACTCTTTCTTATCGCTCACAAGCTTTTGCAGCGAGACATTCAACCCGATGCAGGCCCTATCCATCTCGGCAGTACTCACACCCTCTTGAAAGGTATTACGCACCTTTATCATTCTGCCAGTTATCTCTACCTTGCACTCCTGAGCGTAATATTTGAAATGGTTGACGATACATGTAGCGATGGTCTTGGTTCGTGCAAGTGTCTTCTCCTCTCCAAACATGGAGAAGAGTTCATTCAAAAGTGCATCAAAATGTTTTTGAGAGAAGTCTGAGGCATAAAAATCCTCTGCAAGTGTATTGAGTAGGTATTTACGGGTAAATTTATTTATTCCATCGGAGATACTGGTATCACTTTCCACCATGAAAGACATTCGTGACCTTGAGAATAGAGTATAATTTATTAAATGTATATCATTACGATTAAGTCGTGTATTATAACATTTAAAATCACTGCTGTCTTGATACCCGTTTTGTCAAGCGACAGACATCCTGTACACTTGTTTTCACAACTCTATTAATACCTGTCGATGAAACGCTGATACGTAACATGCAATGGGCTTTGAATAATGAACAGTTCCGCGTGATCCTTGACCTCAATATGCAATGCATCCCGACTGTCAAAATACACAAAACTGTCTTTAGAGACATGATATGTATCAATGCCAACCTCCCCATCAAGCAAATAGATCGAGTAGACTGCGTCGGGGTCCATCTCCAGGTCAAATGCCCCTTCGCCAAAATGCATCTTTTTGATATCTATCCCTCCAGTCATGTGTTCGATCGGGGCACCTTGACCAAGATAGTGAATGATCTCTGTCTGATTGTCCATCTTTTCCTCAAAGCGTTCTTTTTCGTAATCCTGATACGATGCCGTCTTCTTCAGACTCTCTGAAAAACCAGGATCGAACCAAATCTGAAAGAGTTCAGTACCTTTCATGATACGTTCGGCATGCTCTACACCCGAACCTGCACAAATAACCTGAACACCTCCCTCCGATAAAGACGTCCATACCCCACTGGCCGTGTCATAGTGTTCTAAAGAACCCTTCAAGACAAAAGTCATGATTTCAAAGCCTTTATGCGGATGAAGAGGGAACTCCCCCGTTTGGTGTGCCTCAAGATGTGCCCAATAAAAGAGATTGGAATAGGCCTGTGAACCGGTTTCATCAGGAAAGGGAATAGGCTTGTTCTCTGTAAACCTTCCGTCAAAAAGCGGTACTACCTGCTGCTCAGATTTTGACAAAACACTTAATTCGCTCATCTTTCATCCTTTTTAATGCACCCTTTATGTATCTAGTCCAATTATAAGCCCTTATCTCTGACGTCCCTATTATTTTTTCAACAAGGTTTTTTGATTTATTTTTCATCGTTCGCACAATTTCAACACCTTTTTATTTAAGAATGCCGTATGAGAAGGAAGGAATATGTCACCTAATATAAGCAATGATTTTTCCAAAGAGGTTAAAACTTGGGCTTTTATCAACTTCCACCTGCAAGCAGTGATCAATACCAAGGTGCCCTCTATCAATGAAACAATGAAAGACCAACTAAGCAAAATCGGCTATGACGGCGTTCCCCTTGACCGGCTAAATATAAAAGAAAGAGAAGATCTGGTTGGGACAAATGCATTTTTTGGCTATCTTCAGACAGGGCATCGGATAATTGCCTTTGCTTTAGAAAAGAAGGGCTTG
Source organism: Sulfurimonadaceae bacterium (assembly GCA_041546465.1). Lineage (GTDB taxonomy): Bacteria > Campylobacterota > Campylobacteria > Campylobacterales > Sulfurimonadaceae. Next base: position 6,690 of record JBFEWG010000010.1, on the reverse strand, counting down.
GATAAAGAGATGTTGGAAGTCGTTCATCGCAGTATCCACACCGCCTATGAAGAGGTCATACAGAAGCACGGTCACCATCAGATTTTAGAGACAAGCTACAAACACGCACTTCAAACCCTCTGTGTTTTTAGACCTTGATATTGATACCTTGCAGGGGTTCACCAAGCTCTTGGGCAAACTTTTCCAGAAACTCCCTGTTTTCATAATTTGGATTATCCAGCTTCGTACGGATCATCTTCTGTATCGCTTCATCACTCAAGACGCCGCTGAAATTTTCAAAATATTGGCTTACTACATTACGTTCATTTTGCGTATTGAACCCATTGACAGAAGCAAAAGCAGCCGCCTTGCCGATACTCGATAAAGACTCTCTTGATCGCTCTTTCTGCTCCGGTGAAAACTCATAGGTCAGTCTTTCAAAGACTAGGATTGCTTTTTCACTGAAATATTGCAAAAAAGGCACCGACGGGGATTTAACCTCAACAGGCTTTGCCTCTGCATGCATACCGTTATTATCTTGTGCTGAATATAAAAACGAACTGCTGTTTTGAATATACATGCCACTTTTAAAGCAAAACCTGTACCTGAATCATGAAAGTACGATATTGATGAATCTTTTATGCTAATATAGTATTATGAAAATTTCCAAAAAAGCAGACTTCAACAGCCCAATCGTCTATCTTAAGCTTATCAAAGACGACAAGCTCGCCGTTGTCACCCAGGACAACTCCTTTTCAATTTTGGATCTAAACAGCATGCGCTCGGAAGAGGAGTTCACCTTCAATAACGCCAATGTCCATACAGAAAAAAAAAGCGTGGCATTCAGTGCGGATGGAAAATATCTTGCCTATAGCGAGATTGATCAGTCTGTCGTACGTGTGATCGACATCCCTGAACGCAGACTTCACCACTCTTTTCCCACATTGAAAAACCGTATTGAGACACTCTGTTTTGACCCACACTCCCATTACCTGATCGCAGGTTCTCTCACTGGAAGAGTCTATCTATGGAATCTCTTTTCCACTGGGCAGGTATCGCGATTAAGTTCTTTCCCTGAATATACTCCGCATCTTCTGACAAAACCCAAGACCAACTATGTTTCGGCTGCATGCTTCAGTCCATCAGGTGACCTTGCAGCAACCACCGGTTATGGCGGGAGTATTGTCGTGACTAATATCCGTACTGAAGTTCTGCCTAAGCGTATCACGCCCAACCATATACGGATCAATGCCCTGAGCTTTATACATGAACATTTACTTGCCGCAGGCAATATAGAGGGTGCTGTCGATATCATCAATCTTCAAACTGCCCAGATAAAGAAACATTACCAGACAGGATTAGGGGACATCCGTACAATGGCTGTCTCCCGGTCTGGAAACTATCTGCTTGTCGCAGGACATACCAAAGATGTCTTGTTGATTGATTTAAAAAAAGAGAAGATACGTGATACAGCTTATATCTCCCGACCTAAAAAGGTCACCCAGTTGAGTATCAGTGAAGATGATATCTTGTTCGTTGGATCTGAAGATGGCTCCATTACCGTACATGAACTGGCACCCGAAGCTCTGCTGAAATCCTATATCAATACTCATGCCTATGACAGGGCCTATGAACTCATCCATGAGTACCCCTTATTAGAAGACACCCCTCATACTGTTGAACTCGAGCAAGAGTGGGAAAGCCGACTTTCAGATGCCCTTGTCAAGATCGAGCAATCCCACATTGATAGTGGCCTGCTGCTTTTAGAACCTTTTGCCTCTGTTCCTTTCAAAAAGAGCATACTCCAAGATGTCAAAAGCTTCATTCAAAAGTTCCCGGCTTTCAACTCGGCTGTCCGAAATGAGAACTATGCCTTGGCCTATAGCATAGCAGAGCAGACTCCCCTTTTAAAAAGAAGCCTTTCCTATACACAGATGGAGACGCACTGGGACGAATGTTTCATGAAGGCGCAGACCTATGTCATCAGTGGTCAAAAAAAAGAGCTTATAGCGATTCTCGAACCCTTTAGCAGTGTCAATTCAAAACTTTGTTTTATTCAGATACTGCTTCATCAACCTGAACTTTTTTTACAATTCACACACGATGTCAATGCACATGCCTATGAAAACCTTTCCAGCATAACCCATACATACCCCTGCCTGAAAGAGATACAGAGTTACAAAAACATGCTCCATGCAGCAAATGACCTGTATGAAAAATCTCGCCAACATATCTTTTCCGATACACTTGACTTGGCTGAGATAGAACTTGAACAACTTTCTTATATCCCGTCGATGAAACTTCAGACACAAGAACTTCAACATATCTACTCCCTCGCCATAAAACTTCACAAGCTTTACGATGAAGGTGACATTCTTTCCTGTTATGTCCTTATCGATAAACATAAAGTCATCCATGAACTTTCCCTTGCCAAGAAGCTCGAGGCGGAGTGGAACACCAAGATGAAGGCTGCTGAACAAGAAGCTCAATTGGGCAATATCAAAAAAATCAAATCAATTCTCGGAACACTTCTTAGACTCTCAACACGTTCTCAAAAAATCGGGACACTGCTGCGTTTGGGCTTTCTTACACAGATAAAATACCTAATCATCAAAAATCAAACAGCTAATATCCAGCAGGCCATTGAACACTATATCCATATATTCGGCTATGATACGGAACTGAACAACCTGGTCTTAAAGATCCGACAGGAAAATATCACAGAGATAACGCTTGAAGAGGAGCAGATGCATCATCGGCCCCGTTCTCGCTGGTTGAACATCACAGACGGAAATATTCCCAATACGATACTGCAAGGAACTACATGAACAATCTACAACAACATCTTACTGCGGCAAAGACTGCATTGCTCAGCCTGATCTTTCTGTTCATCACAAGCGGCTGCTTTGGACCGGGTACAAATCAACCTCTGAAAAACACCTACTGGAGTCTTGTTGAACTCCATGGTGAGACCTCGACCAATGTTTCAAAGCAACCCGAAGTACATCTTGTGTTTCATATCAATGATAATACCATGCATGGAAGTGACGGCTGTAACCGTATTCAGGGAAGCTACAAGAAAAGTGACAAAAAGTTTATATTTGAAAGCATAATATCGACACGTATGCAGTGCTCCCAAGGAATGAAGCAGGCCGAGCTATTTCTTCAGGCATTGCGCAAAACAGATCGCTTAACCATTGAAGAGGATAATCTTATTCTCCATGCTGCCGATATAGAGATAGCCCGTTTTGAAGCGAAAGACGAATATTAAACTTGGCAAGTAAATTATATTGAGTTATAATACATTAATTATGCTAGCCAAAAGAGGACATCCTATGAAATTACTGCTAACGACACTGCTAAGCCTTATGATGATAACGGCTACCGCTTTCGGTGCGAAACAGCTTGATGAAAAGAATATTACCAAGATGCTTGACAATGTAAAGATCGCTAAAGAGCACATGAACATCAAGGCAATGAGAAAACATTTTCTTTCACGTACCTCGGTAAGTATTACTGAACAGAACATCGAGACATCTGATACAAAACGTTATACTCTTAATGAATACACTCGCTATTTAAAGAACAAGTGGAAACAAGTAAAGTCCAACCTTATTGAGGTCCAGGACAGGAAATTCAGTATCGACCCTGACGGAAAGTCTGCCCTTGTAAAGACCACCCTTGTACAAACACTTGAAGTCAACGGAGTAAAAACTGCCACCACTATTTATGAGACAACAGGTATAAAACTGATAAAGGGAAAAGTCTACATCAACTATTACAGTGCCCGTATCATGCTGAACACTGCTTTGCGTGTCAACTGACACCGCATAAGTTTTTCCAAGCATTTCTTAACTTTCTAAACCTTATAATCAAAACATATTAAACCATAAGAGCATATTATGCAGAACCTTAAAGAACTTATCCCTTTTTCCAAATCACTCACGGCACTCTATGTCGAAGATGACAATGATATCCGCGATAATTATGCCAAGGTTTTTACAGAGATATTCAAGGCCTTAGATATCGCCGAGGATGGACAAGAAGGGCTTGAAAAGTTTCAAACCGGCAGTTATGACATCATCATCACCGATATCAATATGCCTCGCATGAATGGTATTGAGATGATACGCAGGATCTTTGAGGAAGACGATGAGCAAGTCGTCATCGTTACCTCTGCCCACGACGAAGCACAATATCTTCTGCAGTTAATAGAACTGGGTATCGAAAAGTTTTTGATCAAGCCTGTCGATTTTTCCAAGATGATAACGGTCTTTTACCGAACATGCAAAAGGTTGATCGAACGAAGAGAACTCGGTGAATATCAAAGCCGTATCGAAGACGAAAATCTACGTATCGCTGCCCTGCTTAAAGAGTTGCAAAACAAGAATGAAGAACTTGAAAAAGTGATCAAGAAAAAGACCCAAAAAGAGAATGTCAACATGACACTTGTCGATGGAATAGAAAAAGAGAAGACCTTTTCCGATGTACAGTTAGACTTCTTTACCCCTAAAGTCGGTGCTCTATCTGCTGCAGAATTTGTTGCTCACTTTTCAGGAGACGTCGAGACCTTGAATGACAAACTTGAAGCGATTGAAGAGACTTTGGAGTTGAGTATCCATCAGAAACTCTCCGCTCCGACACAAGAGAGCGTTGATGAACTGGCTACAGCATTTTCAGATTATGCGACCCTTTTGGACGCTACGATGAAATACGGCCATCTTGCCCAAGCACTGCGACATCTCTCTTCTGTTCTTGCACAAGTCGAGACACTGAGTCTGCTTACTGAGATGAAACCCTTTCTCTTTGGCATTGCCGACTCTTTGCAAAAGCTCCGTACGGAAGTTTTAGTCGAAAGAAGTGCCCAGGATATCCACTACCTTGACCAATCCATCATCAGCGACTGCTTGCAAACAGAGAGTATGTTGATTGAAGACATCCCGGCAGAGGGAGACCTTGATGATCTCTTCTTCTAGTCAAATGTTTCCCTAAAAACCTCTTCCCTCTATCCCTTTGGCCACAGCCTCGTCGATCTCATAACCGTACCTTGTATTCAATGCCCGAAGCTTATGATTCAGGGCGACGATCACATCCTTATCGGCCTTCCTGTTCTTACACAAGGTAATAATCAGTGCCTGGTAACGTTTAAAATCAGGGTGGGGAAGATCTCCAAGTTTTGCCTGTATCTTTCCATGATGACGTACAAGCTGCTCTATGGCCTCAAGAAAGTCTTCTTTGGAACTTTCACTACTTCCAAAAATCGTTGTTATCTCTTCAAAACCAAGGGGTCCATTTCGATCGACTGCCTTGGTTTCAGGCTTCTTCTTTTTAACAGGATTTACTTTTTTGATCTTCTCATCAGGATAAACCCAGTATGAAGCAAGCAGGGGGATTAGAAGAAGGGACAAGATACCCAATATAGTATATAGTGTACTCTCAGTCATGCCCTGTCCTCATAAATAAAAATATTATAACATAAGAAGAATGTGTCATTTTCAAGTAAGAAGTACGGGAATTTGTATTCCCGAACGGGAATACAGGAGAATACATGTTTGTGTTCTTAGAAGAACCACTGAGAAGTTAGACGAATTGTTCTAACATCTTCGTCACCAATAGCAGCACCTTTTTCTTCTTTTTGTACATAGAGACCGACTTTAGTCGTATTTCCGCGAAGGTACCAGTTCACACCAGCGATCTTAGCTTCATAGTCATAATCACTGTCACCCTCAAACTTCTCCCATTTCTCATAGCGAATAAACGGTGCAAGGTAAGCAAGTTCTGGGATTACATACTCAGATGTCGCATACCAACCCGTAGACTTGCCTTTTGTAAGATCAATATCAATGTTTCTTAGAACATCCTTCATCTTAAAATACTCAGCCTGAACAAAGAAGTTCTTATAGTGAGCAGACATCTCAAGGTTGATCAACTCATGGTTAAGATCTTCTTGTAAACCAGCTCCATTATCAAATTGAACACTGTTAACAGCCCAGTAACCTGCACCTACAGAGAAGTGTTTACCTTCACCAAAGTATGTCTCTGTACGTTGAGTCTCTTCCCATCCGTCAAATGGTGAAAGACGAAGCTTACCACCATAGAAGAATGATGATTTAGTGATCTCTCCACCGTTATCATCAAAGTCATTACCTCTTGCATCCTCTACACTACCTTCATACGCCGAGTCACCCATAGCGATTTGATAGTGAACTTTTTTCTCCCAATCCCCATATGCCTGAACATTTGTTCCACGACGGTTATGTGAGATGTATTGTGCTGCATAATCAGCGACTTTTGGACGATCATATGCGATAACACGTGCAGACTTTACTGTCTCCGTACGTGAAACATCGATCTTCGCACGGTAAAGCTTGAAGTTGACTAGTGAAGTGTCGAATGGTTTCTTGATCTTAACATAAGCATCCCCGACATTAAACGTCTGCTCACCTTTTTGCTGTATGTTTACTTTGTCATTACGGATATCCATTACAAATGAAGAGTGCTTACCAAATCCGGCTTGCGCTTCGAAACGTGTACGACGAAGGTATGCATCTTGATAGCTTGCACCATCACTAGAACTTACATCTTCAAATGTACCTTGAATACGTACACCTGCTTTGAACCACATGTCAGTATTGTCTTCCGGGACAAACTTCATGTTAATGTCAGTCTCTTTACCTAAAAGGAACTCTGGAGAATCATCTCTCATGATCG
>JBFEWG010000040.1:0-14510 GCA_041546465.1 Sulfurimonadaceae bacterium | reverse complement strand
GACTTTTTGTACTTAGGAGAATGTACTATTAAGCCTTAGAATGTGTACGAAGCAACCGCACGGACATGGTGTTGTCTTTTATTGTCGCTACTATTATATTCACTTACACGCCATGCATCGAAAATTTTGAACATCCATGCTTTGGTTGGCTTGTAGACGAGGACAAAGTCTGCTTCATAAGCATTGTCTGATGCAAAGGTTGTACCATTATTTTTAAATGTTGTTTTCGATTGGCCATATTGTGCATAGTTTGCCATGAACTTCATACCTTTCATGATCATATAGTGTGCACCAATTTTGTAGGCTTTCACATCCTTACGGTAGGCATTACGTGAGAAGATAGAACTGGTATATGCCGGATCTGCTCCAAATGCATTGACAAACTGATCGCCTGATGATGATTGGTTGTAAGCAGCAAATGCACCCATCTTTTTATTGCCAAGTGCAACTTTGGCACCGTAAAGATCAAAGTTTACCTGACCAGCGAGTTCTTTACCCGTATCGACTTGCTTAAGATACTGGGCACTGATGGTCGTTTTGATTCCGTCAGCTACAGGGATAGCATAGTTCGCATCGACATAATATTCATTGGCGATGTCATAAGCGTGGTATGCCCATAGGTTCACATCCAGGTTTTTCATCGCTTTGTATCCAAGACCAAGTGCCGTAATACCATCAGTAGTGTTGTCACCTGTACCAGCAGCATTGATACCATCACTACCTAATGCAGCGACACCCATGTTGTAAAATTTAGCCTGATCAATTGCTCCAGCTGGTGAAGTGTTGTTTGGCCCACTGTAAGATAAAGCAGTCGCAACACCGGCTGTACCAGTTCCTTCACCAATCAGTCCCCAGTCAGTCATAGCACGTGAACCAAAAGACATTTTACTTACATGTGCCGCAGTGATAGATAGATCTCCAGCTTTTGTACCAGCCACGGCTGCTTCATAGAAGCTTGGCATCAATGACCATTTGATTGTCGTCAGTGGTGTATTGAGGATTTGGCGACCTACTTTAGCATGGAATGAGTCATTCTTGTAAGCCAGGTAAGCTTCACCCATTAGTGCTTTTGACTGACCTTCATAATCAACGAACATACCTTTAGCCGGTTTGTATTTACCCGGGCTTGCCCATGCTGTGTATCCAGTGTCACCATTGGCATACATCCCTACACCTATTTTAAGACCGTCTGTCAAGATATCCGGTGTGTCATACTTGAGTTTTACAAGGTAACCGCTACCGCTGTTTGGTGCAAAACCATTGTTTTTATCATGCAAGATATGCATCGCTTTTAATTGTAGTTCTACATCACCGGCATCTTTACCGTCAACTTTGACATCCGCTGCTTGGAGCAGTGTACAGCTTAATAGTGCAGCTGTAGACAGGGCAATCGATTTTCTCATTTATTCATCCTTTTGTTTTTGTCTAAAACACACCGTAATGGTGTCCTTCCCTTTTAGACTTTCTAGAGAACAGTATAAGAAAATAATATAAATGCTAGGTTAGTTGAATGTTAATGGATTGTTAATATTCATAAAAAAATAAACTATATTTATTTTTTAAGAGTTTTATTAAGATTTGTGATAAAAATGTGATATATCTGCGGATGTGTCCGCAGATAGTCGAGGATCACTTGATAGTGATGGTCTTGGATTTTAACGTGTAGAACTTACTGGCTACAGGGTCCTTGTCCAGACCGAACTTTTTGGCAGCTTTAGGCTTGACAAGGAAATACCCCAATGTCATATGCACCTTGTCGCCTTTTTCCAGTTTTCTATCGTAGCGGACAACACGTTTTTCATTGTGCTTGATCATTGTGTCTTTTACAATGGAATTGGCAATCCATGGTGGGGTCGGCTTGCCGTCCTTTCCAATGACACGGACAAACACCTCTGTTTTCAATTTCTCTTTTTTACCATCTCTTTCGATGACTACGCGAAGTTGTGCAACACGTAAAGGATGTAACAGCAGAGCATGTGAGCTTTTGTTGTTAACCGCCACATCAAAGTTGTCGATGTTTTTCAGCAGTTCAAGGTCGATATATTGTGCCAGCATATCCTGATGAGAGTGGGCACCAGGGAAACCGTGGAAAGCATGCTCTTTTCGTTCATGTTTGTTTGAGACAGAACCGGCGACTTTTGGCATATGGCAAGATACACAGTTTGCACCATCAAGTTCATTTTCATTATTAGTAGAGCACACATTCAGCTTTGCCTTGTTCTGTTTATGTGAGTGGCATCCGATACAGACATTCCCATTGTTGAAGTTTTGGTTGTCAGAGGATGTCGTATGATAACTTGACTGTACAGTGTCTTTCAGAGTCCCAAAATAATGCTTCTCTTTTTGAGAGATGACGTTCGTGTTTGATTGTCCCATTGGTTTGATGGACTCAATGCGGTGACAGTATGCGCATGATACGGCTTCATTATGTGTCGCATTGTTTGGATCAGGCATGCCTTGTGTCCCTTTTGAAAGCATATCAGAAAGGTTGTCCGCTGCCGGTGTATGACACTTGCCACAGACATATTTCTGTTTTTTGGTATTGATAGGGTGTTTGTCCCAGACCGCTTTATGAATAGGGTCTTTGTAGATCGTCGCATTTTGGTGCATGGAAGAGGTAAACTCTTTATATATCGTCGGATGACAGGTCTTACATTCACTGCTTGGAGCAAATGAGGAGTTGGCGTAGAGTAGTTGTGTCAGCAAGAACAGGCTTGCATAAAAGAGCACTTTCATAGAAATCCTTTGGGATTGGTTGAATTGATTGAAAATTATATGAAAGTGCTGTGAATAGGGCATTAACTCTTTATTAATAGAATGTTAATGCTTGGAAGCCTTATACAGTTGAAGAGTAAAACAGTTGAGGCCATCTTTATGCTCATAAGCGAGTGAAAAACCATGTTTGACCAGGATGTAATAGATGATGTAGAGGCCAAGTCCGAAACTGTCTTCTACGTTCATATCACATTTTGTAAAGGGCTGAATGTAATGCTCCAAAGGGTTTTTCATTGCCTCGCCACGGCTGCAAAAGGAGAGTTTTTTGTCATTCAGGTGTAAGAAGACTTTACCGTCATCAGAGTATTTGATACCGTTGTCGATGAGGTTTTTGAAGACAATGCTCATCAGGTCAAAGTCAGCTTCAATACTTTCGTTTGCAAGATTGTGTTCTATGCTTCCAGGTTCCAAAAAAAGCAGATCAATCGCATTATCGAGGATATCTGTCAGATGATAGGTTTTTTTATCGATATAGCAGTCGCATGAGGTGACGTTTTCGATCTGAAGGAACTCGCGCATCAGAAGGTTCAGCCGGACAAAGACATCACTGAGTATCTCTTTGGTACGTGAGGGCTCCAAAAACTCCAGTGACAGCTGTCCTTTGGTGACCGGTGTTTTGAGTTCATGGGTGATATTTCGTAAAAATATTGCACGGGAGTTCATCATCGCCTGTATCTTGTTAACAGCTTTGTCAAACTCATTGGAGACTTCGGCGATCTCATCTTTTCGTTCTGAGGCGAGATCAAGTTCCATCTCTCCTTCACCAAAACGGCGGATCTGCATCTGAAGGTGTTTAAGCGGGTAGATACTGATGGCAATTGAAAGAAAGAGAGCAAAGAGTACGATGACAAAACCACCATAGAGCCACCAGACATAATAGACATGAACCGGTTCGGTCTTGAGGTCTTTCATCAGCATCTCTCCAACACTGCTCGGTGCGATGATATAGCGTTGTCCATCTTTCTCAAAAATGTCAAATTCACCCTTGGCACAATAAACCGTATCAAACTTCTCTTCTGTGATGATGTCTTCATACAGTTCAGGATCATCAATAATCTCGATATTGTCGGATTTGAGTGCATGCAGCATCTGTTCTTTACTCTCTCCGCCAAAACGCCAACGCATTACGTTCATCGCCACATGGTGGTAATGCACACGAAGGTTTTCCCTGACAGAAGTGAACTCATGGTCATACATGACTTTGAAAAGTCCCGTCATCGCGATCAGCGCAATGATAAAGAAGATACTGATCCTTAAGAGGATCGAGTGTCGGTTCACAGTTTCATCCTGTATCCGATACCACGTATTGATTCGATATATTTAGGTGAACGGGGTGTATCATTCAGTTTTGAGCGTAAGCGACTGATGATGACATCAATACTTCGCTCATCACTCTCCCAGTTCAGCCCTTCTACCCCGTCCAGGATAGCACTTCTGCTTAGTACCATCCCGCGCTGTTTTAGGAAAAGAGATAAGACACCGTACTCGGCAACGGTCAGTTCCAGTGGGCTGTCCAGGTGGGCAATCGTCATCTTTGCACTATCGACAGTGAAGTCATCATAGTGCTCTTCTTCAGGATGTGTTGATGTGCTTTTTTTGCGTCTTAACATTGCTTGAATACGTGCGACGAGTTCACGGGGATCATAAGGTTTTGGAAGATAATCGTCTGCTCCTTTTTCAAGCCCGAGGACTTTGTCGCTGACCTGATCTCTCGCAGATGAGATGATGATAGGGATGTCGTGTGCATTGGAGATCTGTTCGCATAAGAAGAGTCCATCCATCTTCGGTAAAGTGAGATCCAATATGATCAGGTCATAACTCTCTTTTTCAAGCTGCTCCATCACGGTCGTTGGGTCAGCGTTTACATCAACTGAGATATTGCAATTGTCCAGATAGTTACATAACAGCTCAGCAAGAACAGGGTCATCCTCGATCATAAGGATATGTGTACCTTTAGCCTTCATTCATACTCCTATATAGTGTGAAAATCTTAACACATCAGTGTTAATTTATTGTTAAGGCACAAAGGCTTGAATATATTTCACACGGATGGCATGGAGGTTTTTTGTGTATAATGTTTAATTATATGAAAAAAAGGTGTTTGCATGTATGCTAAATCACTATTAAAAATGCTCTGTATAGGGTTTCTTATTGTTGGTGTTGACACGCTGCAGGCACGTCAAAACTATTCAGAACATGGTATAAAGACCTATATAAAATTATGTAAGAGCTGTCATGGAAATCCTTATAAAGGTGCGGCTATGTACACCACAAAAGAGTGGAAGAAGTTATTCAAGGGTGGAGATGATAATCTTTTGTTTATCCACGAAGGAAATGAGAAAGCAATGCAGGTCTTGAACAAGTCATATTATAAGAACCGCAGGCATCATCTGGTCAAATTTCTGATCAGTAGCGGGAGTGATTCGGGAGTTGTACCTGCCTGCGACGGGAACTTTTGCGGAGATTAAGCGCGTAGATGAAGATAGTGTATAATTAGCCCATGTATAAAAAAATATTGATTTCATTTTTATTGATCGCGTTAGCGACACTCTCTTCTACCAAGGTAGTGGATAGGGTGAGTTCAGACCAGCTTGATAAGGCATTTACACGTTCAGTGACTGTATTTGCCATTGCAAGAGGTCTTAACGGACTGATTTCAGTGGTTCAGGGTACAGAAGTGTATGCCACACCTGCGGGTGTCGGTGTTAACTTTGCAGTCGGAGAGATTGTTGATCCGATGAACGATATGGTCGAACGGTTTTCCTGGGTGATGTTGATGAGCTCTGTCTCTTTAGGTGTTCAGGAGATCATGTTACATCTGGGACAGAGCAAGTTGATCCAGGCATTGTTGGCATTCAGTGCATTGGTGATGCTTGCGATGCTTTGGTTCCCAAAGTTATGGCATGCTACAAGCTTTAATCTTGTGTTTAAGACGGTGTGCATATTCGTATTTTTGCGTTTTACAATTCCTTTGTTGCTGCTATTGAATGAAGGTATCTATAACTATATGCTTGAACCAAAATATGAAGAGTCCAAGGCCGCTTTGATATTTTCAAATGATGAGATCAAAGGGCTTGTGGATGAAGTACAGGCCAATCAGCAGAAACAGGTGCATGTACAAAAGTTTCAAGAGGATTCTCTGATGCAAAAAGCACAGAACTATTTCAATGAGACCATTCAGACATTAAACGTGAAAAGACAGTTACAGACTCTACGGGTCAAGTTTAAAAAACTGTTGAAGAATCTTGAGGACAAGTTTAATTATGCCATTGATTATATTGTAGTTTTGATTACGATTTTTTTGGTCCAGAACCTTTTGTTGCCGCTTTCGGCCTTGTGGCTGTTTTACAAACTTTTTCATAGGTTTATAAAGACAGATCTCTCCCTGCTTCTGTATAAACAGCCTGATTCCACATCATAAAAGTCTTTAAAAGGTGATGACCTTCCAGTTATTTTGGAGGGCATGGGTCAGCATCTCACCGGTATGTGTAAGTTCGACACCCAGAAGTTTCAGTTCGTCGGAGACCCCGTAATCATCTGTACAGACGATGCAGGCTTGGAGTTTGACACCCGTAGAGGCTATCTCTTTGACTTTGCTTTGGAGTCCTTTGTCTTGACTCAACAGTTTGGCCGAAGGCCCCCATATCATCAAGATAGCTTCATCCCAATAGTTTCGAGGCAGCATAACACCTGAGTACATAAGGACGAGTTTTTCTGCGACCTCTTTATCTTGAGAACTCCAGACGATCAGTAGGCGGTTCTTCATCACAAGCCTTTTTATTTCACAGTATACCATCACTGTGATCACTATAAGCCCATTTATACAATAGGTTTTGTATAATGCCGAAATTAATGTAGCATTGCTACAATGGAGAGAAGATGATTACCTTTAGTGATTTGCTTTTAAAACTTCAGATGTTCTGGAAAGAGCAGGGGTGTAATATCGTCCAGCCCTACGATATTCCTGCGGGAGCGGGGACATTCCACCCGGCTACATTCTTGCGTTCTTTGGACTCTAAACCATGGTCAGTAGCCTATGTGGCACCGAGCCGTCGTCCGACGGATGGTCGCTATGGTGAGAATCCGAACCGTTTGGGCTCTTACTATCAGTTCCAGGCGTTGATCAAACCGAGTCCGGATAATATTCAGGAACTTTACCTGAAGAGCTTGGAGTATCTGGGACTGGATCTGTCTGAACATGATATCCGTTTTGTCGAGGACAACTGGGAATCACCGACACTTGGCGCATGGGGTCTTGGCTGGGAAGTCTGGTTGAACGGTATGGAAGTGACTCAATTCACCTATTTCCAGCAGGTTGGCGGTATTTCGTGTGATCCTGTCGCTGTTGAAATCACTTATGGAACGGAGCGTCTGGCGATGTACCTCCAGGGTGTGGACTCCGTCTTTGATATCGTCTGGAACGAGAATGAATATGGCAAGACACTTTATCGGGATATTCATAAAGAGAGCGAGATAGAGTTTTCGAAATACAACTTTGAGGTTGCAAACACGGAAATGCTTTTTGCCGATTTTGAAGCCAAAGCGGCAGAGTGTAAGGCAGCTTTGGACGCTGGTCTTCCGCTTCCTGCCTATGATCTTTGTATGGCGGCATCCAATACCTTCAATGTCCTTGATGCCCGCAAGGCGATCTCGGTTACTGAACGCGCCAACTATATCCTGCAGATCCGCGATCTTTCAAAAGGTTGTGCCGAGCTCTATAAAGAGCAGGAAGCCGAGCGTAATGAAAGAGTCAAAGCGAATTAATCCTCTTTTGTCATGACATCCTTTTTTACAGGGATGTTTTAGTACAATGACACCTATGAAAACCCCACAAAAGCTTATCGGTCAGATTGAGACCATTATTTATGAGAACGAGAGTTTTTTTATTGCTGTTTTGAGTGACAAGACGAAGATCTCAGGCGAATATGTTGAAGCTCCCGTACAGAGCCTGAAGGGTGCGGCTGTGACACTCGAAGGAGAGATGGTCGAACACAAAAAATACGGTTCGACTTTCAAGTGCAGCTCTGTTAGAGTTAATCAGTCTGAATTGTTCTATTTTTTAAACCGTGTGGTCAAAGGCTTTACCAAAAAACTCACGAGTGATCTTATAGAGAAGTTTGGTGAAGAGGGACTTGTTGATGTCCTGGATAATGACATTGAGAGACTGTTGGAGTTTAAAGGTGTCAAAGAAAAAAAGCTTGAACGTATTCAGAAATCATGGAAGCAGTTTCGTTCTGTAAGAGAACTTGGAGAGTTCCTGGCACCCTATGATGTCAGTTCCGCTATGATCCATCTGATAGCGACCCAGCTTAAAGAGGTACCCAATCCTGCCGAGAAGATCAAGAAGAACCCCTATGTTCTGACACATATCAAAGGGATAGGGTTTAAACGTGCCGATGAGATAGCAAAAAAGATGGGTGTTGGGGATCTGGATGAGAACCGTTTGCATGCAGCCACGAATTATCTGATCCGTGACTTGTGTGATATGCAGGGTAACTCCTGTATAAGCAAAAGAGTGCTGTATGAACGCCTGGATGAAGAGCTGGGGTTGTTCAACCGCTATGAACTTTACGAGAAGACTGTATTGGAAATGGTGCATGACGGGCATCTTCATCAGTTCGGTGAGCTTCTTGCACCCGATATCTACTATTATGCAGAAGAGCAGATCCTCTCTTTTATCAAAAAGAAATGCAGGCAGGACTTTGGTGTGATCAAAAAGGATCTGGATACCTTTATCACCCAGCGCGAAGAGAAGGCAGGTTTTAGGCTTTCGCAAGAGCAGCGTCATGCCGTAGAGATCCTTAATGAGGGTTCATCAATCTTACTGCTTGTCGGATATGCGGGAACTGGTAAGTCGACCTCTGCACGTCTTATCCTAGACCTGATGGCTGAAAAGGTCGGTGAGAACTTTATCATGTGTACAGCGCTGAGCGGTATCGCTTCACAGCGCATCTCCGAGACGACTGGATATCAAAGTTCGACAATACAGAGCCTCATCGTACGTTACGAAGAGAAGGGTGAGATGCCTTTTAAGGTGGTCTTGCTTGATGAAGCCTCCATGGTCAACTCGATGCTCTTTTTTCAGCTTATCAAGATGGTCGATGATGAGGCTGTCTTTATCATCGTAGGCGATGATGGACAACTCCCTCCTATCGGTGCGGGAAATGTCCTCTCCGATATGATCAACCTGGCGCTGGCTCCAACGGTAAAACTGACAAAGCTTTATCGGCAGAGTGAAAAACAGGCTATTGCCCTGGTCGCCAATACGATACGTCAGGGTCAGGTACCGGAGTTTTATGAAGAGTATGACGACTTTCATTTCAAAGAGGTCGGTATCGAGAATTATTACCAGCTCAAGAATACGTTGAACAAGACTCAGCTTCAGGAACTAAGAGAGGAGCATTCACAACAGGTTTTGGCGGCTATGATGCATCTGGCTGTTGCCGATATCCCTCACTCCAGAGAGCTGTTAAAGAAAAAAGATATATTGGGCTATCTTAATGCCTTCCAGGTCATTACCCCTATGAAAGGCGGTACTTTGGGAAGCGAGAACCTTAACAATGTACTGCAGAAATATTTCAACCCGTCGACGAAGGAGTCTGTCAAAGCCGGCAAGTATGAGTATCGTTTCATGGACAAGGTCGTGCATATCAAAAATGAGAACATGCCCTGTTTTACGCCGGAAGGGTTTAAAGAGGCTGATGAAGCTTTTGAAAAGCGTGTCTTTAACGGTATGGTGGGACTGGTCTTTAAGATCGACAGGGATGAAGAGCTTCTTTTCGTCTTTTATCCCAATGAGGAGCTGGTCGTGCAATATGATTTCGATCAGCTTAAGACCTACCTCTCCCTCTCATATGCGCTGACAATCCACAAGGTCCAGGGCATGGAGTATGAATCTGTAGTTATCCCGATCAGCTACTCGCATTTCATCATGCACAACACGAAGCTTCTGTACACAGCTATTACCAGGGCTAAAGGGCAGTGCCATCTGGTGGGAGAAGGGACAGCCTTCAGTGCAGGATGCAAGAAACTTGACACTACACGAAGAGAGACCGTTTTACAGGCATTGTGCAAGTAAAATTAAAAAAAATTTTCTCTATTGGGATTTGCAATAGCCCTAAGGTTTGTTTATATTCGTTTGGGTTATTATGAAATATGATTTTTTTAAAGTATAAGCAGCCCAAGGCCGAATATGTACAGTTTCAGCGTCTTGTGTTCGGCCTGACCGTTTTGACTGCCGTCTTGTTTGAGAAGATAGAATTCGCCTACTTTTTTCTGGGGCT
Organism: Sulfurimonadaceae bacterium; assembly: GCA_041546465.1. Lineage (GTDB taxonomy): Bacteria > Campylobacterota > Campylobacteria > Campylobacterales > Sulfurimonadaceae. Next base: position 4,452 of record JBFEWG010000040.1, on the reverse strand, counting down.
CAGTGTTATTGTCTTTATTACAACAATAAACTATTCTCCTACGACCTGGTTATTCAAATTCCTTGGTTTTCTCCTTGGACATCAGCTCTTTACAACAGCACCACAATATGCACATTCGTATATCACGAACAGGCTGGCAGAGGTATTTGAAGATATATTACGGATAATCGGAGGAGGAATGATTATCTATCTGTACTCGGTTTCTCCATTGGCGGCATGGATGCTGGCATCGTTTATGGGGATAGCGATGCTGGTTTCGAGTTTTTTCGGGTTTTGTTTTTCATCGCTAGTCTATATCGGTTATCAGTATATAATGAAGAAATTTGGATCTGATGATGTATAGTACAGACGAGAATATCAACAGCTGTGAGGTCGATCTTTTCAGCAAACAGGAAGGCAAGGTCAACAAAAACTGTGTCTTGGCCCGAAATGGGTTTAAGCCTTATGAGCGCTGTAACTACTGTCAATTGCATGTAAAGTCATGTACGGGAATGCATCTTAATATTTTTACTTTTCTTATCGGGTTTTTTGTGTTGATGTTCTTGTTTATCGATGATCCTGTATGGATACGTGTGAACATTGTCACCATCATCGCACTTTTCTTTGCTTTGGGCTATGAAGTGACGGTAAATACAGATGCTTTGGCTCGTGCGGATTTTATGAACCAAAATTTGAACGATAGGCTTAGTAAACATTCACAAAACCTTGAAGAAGAGATAAAGAGCCGTACAAAAGAGCTTCAGCATCTGGCAGTACATGACACTATTACAGGTCTGTACAACCGCTATGAGTTTGAAAAACGTTTGGGTTTTGCGCTTAAATACTCTTCGTCAGCTTCAGGGCAAAGTATCATGTGCTATGTGGATCTTGACCAGTTCAAGGTGGTTAATGATACGTCCGGACATATGGCTGGTGACGAGTTGTTGAAGCAGATATCTTTAATTTTGCAGAAAAATGTCGGCCCCAAAGATATTGTTGCTCGTCTGGGCGGGGATGAGTTTGGGATATTGTTCGTCGGTGATTCGATCGAAGAGGCACAAAAAAAAGCGCAGACTATCTTGCGTGCCATCAAAGAGTACCGGTTTAGCTGGGAAGGGAAGACCTTTGTCGTGGGTGCAAGTATGGGGATTGTACCTATAGTACGAGATTGCTGTTCTTTGGTCGATATCATCTCTGCGGCGGATGCAGCGTGTTATCAGGCAAAAGAGGAGGGAAGAAACCGTATTTTTGTCGCAACACGTGACAATGAGAAACTCCAGCAGAGGCGTGGCGAAATGCAGTGGCTTTCAAAGCTTACCGAAGCCCTGGAGAATGACCAGTTTGTCTTATATGTACAACCTATTACACCCCTAATCAAAAAGAATGATTCTGTTAAACATTATGAAGTTTTGATACGTTTGGAAGATGAGGGGAAAATTATTTTGCCGATGGCATTTATACCGGCGGCCGAACGCTATGGGATGATGCAACGTATCGACAGGTGGGTCATCGAGAATGTCTTTAAAGAGTATAAGAGACTTGAAAAAAGCTCACAAGTATTTTACCGCTTCAGTATCAATCTATCCGGGGTTTCTTTGAATGATAAAGGTCTGGGCAGTTTTATCGAAGAGCTTTTCAGTCGTTATGACATTCCCTACAATGCAATCTGTTTTGAGGTGACGGAAACTGCAGCCGTAGCAAACCTCAGTGTGGCTTTGGAATTTATAAAAGGTATGCGAGCATTGGGTTGCCAGTTCTCCTTGGATGATTTTGGAAGTGGGCTTTCATCTTTTTCATACCTGCAGAACATTCCTGTCGATTATTTAAAAATCGATGGTGCTTTTGTGAATGATATTGATACGAACAGAGTCAACAGAGCAATGGTAAAGTCGATCAATGAGGTCAGTCACACAATGGGGATGAAGACTATATGTGAGTTTGTCGAGACTGAGAAGATTGAAACTATCTTGAAGGAGATGGATGTGGATTACGCGCAGGGATATTATTATGCCAAGCCCGTGGCGATTAAAACACTCTTGTAAAGAGTGCAATGATATCAATGTATTGGCCAAGTAGGGATGTTAATTATTATTTTAGAAAAAGCGTGATAGCATAAGCCATCTTTAAACAGTTAGGGTTGAAAATGAATTTCAGTACCATCAAGTCTAAGTTATTGCTCTACCTTTTAACTTCATTGCTCAGTATCGCTTTCGGGGTCGTGTTTGCTTATTTGATCGCTTCATATGAGATCAAAAAGATCATGATAAATGACATTTCAGATGTGGCTGAATCACTTCAGAAGAGTGTTGAGTATATCGCCTCTAATGATAGCATGGCTTATGAAAAAAGTGCATTTTCCGACCTCTTAAATGGAATCAAAATAGGTAAAAGTGGATACGTTTACCTGATTAATGCAGATGGAAAACTGATGAGTCATCCTACTAAACAGGGTAAGAGTCTGGCAGGAAAGTCCTATGCCGATCATATCAGAAGTGATAAAAGCGGAGGGGTACACGAGTATGTTTCATCGACTTCCGGACAAGAGAAGATCGTTGGGTATCGCTATATCAAGGCTTGGGATATGTGGGTAGTACCGGGGGTCAACAAGGCAGATTATTTTCAAGACCTCAAACAAAACTTCTTGAAATGGATGATAATATGCGGACTGGGGATCGCATTGTTGCTAGCAGTGATGGGCAAGGTGATCGAACGAAAGATTGTCGTACCGGTTGAAGGCCTTATTGATGTGGCACAGGAATTGGCACAGGGTGACGGGGACCTTAAAAAACGTTTGGACTTTCCTGGTGATTCCGAGATGGCCAAGGCCAGTAATTATGTTGATAAGTTTATTAACCGAATTCAGGAAGTTGTGAATATTGCTAAAAGTACAGTGAAGGCATCAGCAAGTTCTACCAGGCATCTGGGTTCACTTTCTGAGACGATCACGAAGCAGATAAGTCAACAGCATAAACTCACAAAAACTTCCAATGACTTGGTCCAAGAGATCAGTAATTCTTTAGATGAGAGCCAAAAGGCTGCGATCAAGACAGCTGATGATCTTGGGATGACTGCGCAAGAGTTGGAACAGATGATTTCGCAGCTTTCAGAGATCTCAAGTTATGTCGGCGATGCCAGTGTCAAACAGGTTGACTTCTCTGATAAACTTATGCAGTTGAATGATGATGCCAACCAGATCAAAGATGTCCTGACAGTCATCAATGATATTGCCGATCAAACGAATCTTCTAGCTTTGAATGCAGCGATAGAAGCAGCACGTGCCGGTGAGCATGGGCGTGGTTTTGCCGTAGTTGCTGATGAGGTCCGAAAACTTGCGGAGCGTACACAAAAAAGTTTGGCAGAGATCAATGCGACGATCAACGTCGTTGTACAATCGATCTCGGATGCCAGTGAAGAGATGAAGCACAGTGCTGAACAGATGTCGGGTATCAGTGAGATCAGTGATGAACTTCAAGGGAAGACAAACACGACAAAATCATCGATGATGCAGACGATCACTTATGCACAAGGGGCTGCTGAACTGGCAACGACAACGGCGCATAGGACAAAATCATTGATCGAAAACATGGACAATGTGACAGCGTTATCAACGGAAAGTGAAGCAATCATTCATGAGGTCGACAGTACAGTCAAGACAATCGTCGAACATTCGCATGAACTTGAACTACGTTTAAATGAATTCAAGTCTTGATTTTTTAGGGAGAATAATGCGGATAATCGCACTTTTTTTAATGCTTAATACTCTTCTTTTTTCTGAAGAATTTCCTGAGGTATTCAGTTCTGCTGGGGATGATGTCTACAGAGATATGGGGAAATACTTGAAGATCAAGGATTTGGATATATATGCAGATAAACCTGAGTTGTTGGAATCTTTTTGTAAAGATGCCAATAGCAGTATGCAAAGAGGTTTCAGTTTAGACAAGGTACAAAAAGACCCGGAAGCTGTAATTGATAAAGAGATGATAAAATCGTATGCGAAAGAGCTCCGTCGTCTTACAGGACAAAACGAAGTGATCAAACATCAGTTGCAACGTGATATCGCTACGCTTTATAAGAATAAAGAGTATCACAGTCTGGTTGTAATCCGCGATGCCGATATCGAACTTCCCCCGGAGATACTCCAGGCAATAGGTACCTATGAGAAAAAACGTAAACAGGAAGAGGCCTTAGCCATTGTCAAAGCCAAGGCCAAAGAAGCAGCTGGCACTGAAGAAGCACTAAAAAATGCCAAGCCGGCAGCAACTGTTGCCTTGCCAAAAACTCCGGAAAAGAGACAATCAACACAAGAAGTAATACTCAAAGAACAGCCGAAGAAGGTATCGACTCCGGCGGTTGAAGTACAGAGTATGCCTGAACAAGTCATGCTTGCAGAGACTACAGGACACGAGGATGAAAAAGCTCTCTTCGAAGAGCCTCCTGTTACTGTGGAGACAAAGAAGGTCTTGACAAAGCTTG
>JBFEWG010000088.1:0-8600 GCA_041546465.1 Sulfurimonadaceae bacterium | reverse complement strand
TTTTCAGGAGAGTTTGTCCATAGCCACATATCATCCTCAGGTTCAGCATAAGGGTCTTCCAGGTGAAGCCCTTCATAAGAGATATGTAAAAGGTTGGCATCCATTGAGTATGGACTCGCTTTAGGGTTTCCATTCTCATCAAGATGCTTTTTATCAATGGCAATACCATGTTCTCTTGCATAGGCCAAAAGTTTCTCACGTGAATTAAGATCCCACTCTCTCCACGGAGCGATGATAGTCAATGTCGAATCCTGACCAAGGTATCCCATCTCAAAACGAACCTGATCGTTTCCTTTACCAGTAGCACCATGAGAAACACCGTCTGCACCTGTTATTTTGGCAATTTCAGCCTGGCGTTTTGCTATCAGAGGACGTGCAATAGACGTTCCTAGAAGGTATTCGCCCTCATAGATTGCATTGGCACGGAACATAGGAAAGACAAAATCTTTTACAAACTCTTCACGTAAATCGTCAATAAAGATGTTCTCAGGTTTAATCCCAAGTTCAAGTGCTTTTAGGCGGGCAGGTTCGAGTTCTTCACCTTGACCTAAATCAGCTGTAAATGTGACGACTTCACATTTGTATTCATCTTGCAGCCATTTTAATATAACACTGGTATCTAGACCACCTGAATAGGCGAGAACGACTTTTTTGACTTCTTTTTTCATGAAATCCCTTTAGGTAGAGAGTAATTAATAACGCGATTTTATCCAAAAGAAGATGATAAAAAGTTGAAAAGATGAGTGATGTTTCAAAAGAGGCTAATGGCTTTGATCAAATTTTGAGGTGCTTGTGGATGTGGCTTGCAAAAATTCTTTTTGTTTTTTTATCTTCAGAAGGTTGGATGCCGCTTGGTCTTTTTTTGATTTGAGAATGGTATATGCTTTCTGCATAAGATGAGCAGCTTCTTGCATCTGTTCTAGTGAATCAAATTGCGGAAGTGCTGCAATGACAGTCTCCATTTTCTTCTCATCTTCTTCGACAATAGCAATCTTAAGTTCTTTAATCCATTGCAATTTGTGTACTCTCTCTCCATGCTTCGAGTAAGCCTTTAACGACTTTGTTGACATTTTCAATGATCTCCACACTGTTGTCGGTGTTTGCTTTGGATAAGGCTTGTAGCTGGTGGGTGTACAAACCATGTAAATAGTTGCTTAAGTCACCTTCGGCATCCATATCCAGGGTATTCAAAAGTTCAGTAAGAATAGCACTGGAACGGTTGATCCAGTAGGTGCGTTTTTCAATGTCATTGAGTTCTATGGCACGTTTGGCTTGCATATTGAAACGCAATATTCCCTCATACAGCATCTCAACAAGTTTTTGTGGTGATTCTATGTTGATGTCATTTTGTGCATAGGTGTTATAAGCTAGAGAATTATTCATGATAGTATCCTTTATTTTTTCGCAGCAATAGCAGCTTCAATTTGCAAGCTTAGTGCGCTAAATTGTCTTTCTAGTCCACCTATAATACGATCATATGCAGCAAAACGTAAAAACATTGTTTCATATCTAACATCAATCAGTTCTTGTGCACGGGCACCTTCTTCTTCCAGACGTGTAATTTGATTATTCAGGTTGTCTCCATATTTACCGAGCGCACCATTGAAGCCAACTTGATTATCAATAAATTCATCCAGGTTTTTAAATATACCGTTTACCTGATCACCGTCTTCATTTGTGGAGTATTTTAAAAAGGCTTCTGCAGCAGCTGGATCTTCTTCAAACTTCTCTTTAAAAACACTTGCATTGAATGTGAGTCTTCCTGATTCTGTCAACTCAAATGCAGAGGTTAATGTTCCATCCGCACCAATAGTTGAAAAGAAACCGGCTAACGACTGATTGTCTCCATCTGAAGCGAAGAGAAGGTTTTTGAGATCTCTTGCCAGTGATTTGAATGTGTTGTCTCCGTTGAAAACCCCTACTGTACCTTCTTCAGGGTCAGATGTAAGCACATTGTCTATTTCTTGGAAGAGAGAGTTGTAAGCGGAAACGAAACTATCCATCTCATCTGCAATGTTCCCGCTGTCTTGAGAAATAGTTACATTACTCAAACCGGCTTCATTCAAAGTGATTTCGATACCCGTAGTAATGTCACTAAACGTATTGCTATTACGTGTGAAATCAATACCATTGTACTTGAAGTGAGCATCGCTACCTTCTTGAATAGCAGTTGCCTGAGTTAAGTTCTGTAATAGTAAAGAGGATGAATCAGTCACGACAATATCCTGATCAAGTCCGGTTGAACCTGATGTCAACACCAGTCGATAATCACCCTCTGCAACATTTAATATTTGTGCTTTGAGTGAATCGCCTGCTTGATCATTAATTGCCTGAGATAACTCTTCAAGAGTTGTCGTGGCAGTGACATCAATATCAAAGCTAGATGTTCCAACAGCAATATTGATTGTCCCCGTTCCTGAAGCCACAAATGCAGCCTTAGAGAGAAATTTATCTGATTCTTGAATCTCTTTGGTGGCTAAGTCAACTACATCAATACTAAAGTTTTGAGGAGAAACACCCGAAGATGCTGATATGCTAACGGCATCACCTGTAACGGATGTAGAACGATCAAGGTACAATAAATCACCACCTAAGCTCCCCGTAACTGCTCCAAGCGAAGAGATCAATGATGAGATGAGGTCATAGGCCTGATTTTGTTGAGAAACGAACTCAATCTTATTTCTGATTGGGGTGAGTTGCAACCTCTCGTCATTTGCCTTGAGTTTTTCTATGGTATCTGCAGTTAAGGCTCCACTTGAGCCTATACCGAGTGAACTAAGTGTTCCAGCCATGATTTATCCTTTTTCGTCGAAAATGATACCCGTAACTTCGTTCATCTTAGCAGTTAGCGTTGATGCCTGTTCTACCGGAAAACGGCGTATCATGTCAGAAGTCTTCGTGTCGATTACCGAGACATAAAAGACTTCACTGCTGTTGTCGAAACCGAAACGCAAAGAGGTGTTGAACGGGTCAAGTGCTTTATTCAGCGAGTCAATGAGTTCTCTAGCCTCTTTTTCAGATGTTACCGGTTTGTTCTCGTCGCTCTTTTGTTGAGTTACGTCAACTTGAGGTTTTACTTTCTGAACAGATTCCTGTGCAGCTACACTTTTCTGTTCGTTTTGTACTTGAGTACTTTGCTGTTTGGCAATATTGTTAAAAATCTCCATAACTAAGCCTTCTGAGAAAATCTTATTATATATTATCGACAGTTTGAAAAAATCATGTAGTCAAAGTCAGGGTAATTTGTTTACTTTCTTATCAAGCATTAAATGTTCCATGGATACAATATCATAAAAAGAGGTTTTGTGCGTCATTATATAGCTCTACTTAAAACTGAGAAAATACTCCGCCGGCTAAGCCTTATCCAGCTTATCTCCTATTTTGGAGCCTGGTTCTCAAATGTCGCTATCTATACGCTGCTTGTCCGCTTAGATGTTTCCGCTTTTGTGATCGCTCTCGTCGCTGCTTTCCATTTCCTTCCCGGTGTTCTTCAAGCCCCTTTTTCCGGTGTGCTGATCGATAAGATGGCCCCGAAGCTGTTGATGCTTCTATTGATCCTTTTGGAGATTGTCAGTACGGCTTTGCTCCTGCTGATAAGTTCAGCCGAATGGATATGGCTGCTTCTGGTACTCATATTTATACGAATGGGTGCTTCAAGCTTCTACTTTACGATAGAGATGTCTTTGTTGCCTAAACTCCTGGAGGGAAAGGCTTTACAGTTTGCAAATGAGATACATTCGATTATATGGTCAGCCTCTTACACGCTTGGGATGGCTATCAGCGGGTTACTGGTTTATCAACTTGGTGTCGCGACAGCCTTTATTATGGATGCGCTTCTCTTTGTCATTGCTTTTTTGATGTTGCTGGGGACGAAGATCGATATTCATATAGAAGGCTCTAAAGGGAGTTTTGTTCAAACGTTTAAAGAGGGCGTCTCATATTTAAAAGCCAATAGAAAAGTTATCCATCTTATGTTTATCCATGCTGTCGTCGGATTGACGGTCTTTGATGCATTGGTTGCTTTGATGGCAAAAGAGTACTATGCTTCAATCGTTGCCGTACCTTTGGCCATAGGTATCATACATGCCATTCGGGCTACAGCACTTGTATTGGGTCCCATCGTTTTAGGTAAGTGGATAAACAGTCGTCGTCTGGTCTATGTGTTTTTACTGCAGGCATTGGGGATGATGGTCTGGGCATTTGTTCTGGAGAATTTTTATCTTTCCATCTTTGGTTCGTTTATGGCCGGTATCGCAGCAACGACACTATGGTCTTATACGTACACACTGATTCAAAAACACACAGTTAAAAAGTTTTATGGACGAGTGGTGGCATATAATGATATGATATTTCTTTCCATAGGGGCATTAAGTTCATTGATGGTGGGTGTATTGATTGAATCGCAATGGAGTATATCTAATGTCCTGTTAGTGCTGGCAGCTGGTTTTGTCTTTGCAGCAGGTTATTATAGTTGGATTAGAAAGGTATATGATGTTTAGTCTGGCAATACTAGGCGGTTTGTTACTTAATATAGGTGCTTTTTTGATGTTCAGAGGTCTGGCATTTCAGGCGATAATCGTCTATCTTTTTGCGGATATCTGCTGGGTTGTCATGGCGTTGCAAAGAGATGATTATATTGGTGCCGTTTTTATCACCAGTGGTATGATACTGGGATTCTTGGCGTATTGGAAAATGCGTTCGGGTAAGATGCGAAAAAGTCTGAATAAACATGACAGCAATAATCTAAAAGGCAACTAGAAGGGGAGTGTTCGATGAGGCAAGTCAAGCTTTCACGTGAAATCGGGGTACTTCTACTGCTTTTTTATGGACTGGGTAATATCCTTGGCGCAGGTATCTATGTACTTGTGGGCAAAGTGGTCGGCATATCGGGATACTTTACCGTTTTTTCATTCTTTCTGGCTTGTATCATTGCTCTTTTTACAGCACTGAGTTATATGGAGTTGGCTTCACGGTATCCGGTTAGTGCAGGTGAAGCAGTATATATTCAAGAGGGAATAGGTTACAAGCCTCTTTCAATCGGTTTTGGACTTATGATCATGACAGCAGGACTCTTCTCTGCAGCCACGATCGCACACGGTTTTGCCGGATATATAAGCGAGTTGGTAAAAATCGATTCGGATGTCGCCATAGTCCTTTTAATCACGTCGCTTGTCATTATCTCTATCACAGGAATAAGAGTCAGTGTGATGGCAGCATCCGTTTTAACCGTGATAGAGATATTTGGCCTGTTATTGATTGTCTATCATGGCTTTGATGGAATACTACATCCTTCTGTCAGCTACACAATGTTTATTCCATCTTTTCATTTTCATGAGATCTCCGTAATATTTCTCGGAGCATTTTTGGCTTTTTATGCCTTTATAGGTTTTGAGGATATGGTCAATATAGCTGAGGAGGTCAAAGTGCCCAGCCGAACATTTCCAGTAGCCATAATCTCAGCCTTGGTGATTTCAACTATCTTATATGTCCTTATCGTTATCGTTGCTTTACAGACGCTATCGTTGGAAGCTTTACAACAATCATCAGCCCCATTTTCAGATATCTACCGTACATTGACAGGAAAAGAGCCTGTTGTTATTTCGATGATCGGTGCCTTTGCCGTGATTAACGGTGCACTGATTCAGATTATCATGGGTTCAAGGATTCTCTATGGGATGGCCGGTAAAGGTTGGCTGCATAAAAGTTTGGCAGAAGTTTCGCATGTCACAAAGACACCGATCAAAGCCACTGTGACTGCCGGTGTCATTACTGTTGTTTTTGCACTCTTTTTTGATATTGTTTCTCTTGCAAGTTTCAGCAGCATGCTGACTCTGATTATTTTTACACTGATAAATTTAGCACTTATTCGGATCAAACATACAGGACCGGCTAGAGAGGGAGTGCTTGAAGTCCCCTTGTGGATGCCTTGGTGTGGAATCGGTTTAAATATATTTTTAGTAGGTATGACACTTTTCGTCAAGTGAAAAAATAATAGGAAAGGATGCTTATGAACCGTAGAGAGCTGATTGATTCATTGGTGACGCGTGGCGTGTTGAGAACGCCACGGCTGATTGAAGCGTTTGAAACCGTTGACCGAGTAGACTTTGTCGTCGAAGAGCTTAGATATATGGCTTATGAGGATCAGCCTCTGCCTATAGGTTCAGGACAGACCATATCTCAGCCATATACAGTCGCTTTTATGCTTGAACTGTTAGAGCCCTGCCTGGAAGACAGAGTATTGGATGTCGGTTCCGGGTCAGGATGGACAACGGCCTTGTTGGCCTGTGTCAGTAAACATGTCGATGCAGTAGAACGTATAGAAGAACTGGTAAAGCTGTCAAAACAAAATCTCTCAAGATACTCGTTTGAAAATATCACTGTCCACCAGGCAAAGCAGACCTTGGGGTTAGCCGGTGAAAGTTTTGACAAGATATTGGTCTCTTGTGCAGCTGATGAAGTCCCGCAGGCGCTCCTCAGACAGTTGAATCCAGGTGGGACGATGGTCATTCCTGTACAAAACAGCATCATTAAAGTACATAAGGATGAGAAAGACTCTTTAGCGATGCAGGAGTACCCCGGGTTTATTTTTGTTCCTTTGATCCGGGATGATATTTAAATAGCGTCTCTTAAATAAGCTATAATGCGATTATGATTTATAGATATAAAAATGAAGAATATGATTTAACGAAGGTCACGCGTCTTTATCCGGCAGCAACGATAGAAGTTCCCGGCGGTGATACGGCACAAGTCTCGCTTGAGTGGGCGGACCTGAAACACGATAAGATCGAGATCGCCTATTTTGTCCTGGTATTCGACTTTGATCCGGTGGGCGAAGTCCCGACCAATCGAAAAGAGCTGAAATGCGACAGTAAAGAGGAACTCTTTTCAGTCATGCAAGAGGTGAATGTCTATTTTAGCAGAGCATAGACCCAAATGATGAGGTTTAACAGCTCTCTTTCAAAAATCCTCTCCATCTCTATCCCGGCGGCGGCAAAAAACCTGTTGGATATGGTACAGGTTATAATCGACCTGCTTATGGTCGGTTCCTTGGGCGTGACAGCTTTGGCCTCTGTTGGTCTTGGTCTACAGTTTGTCATGGTCCTCAATGCAGTGATGACTATCTATATCGTCGGTGGGAACGCCGTGATCGCAAGACATATCGGCGAAAGACGTTTCCACCGTGCGAACATCGCTTTTTTCAATCTTTTATTACTTGCCTTATTGCTTTCTGTCCTGTCCTTATTCGTCGGTTATATAGGTTCAAAACAGTTTTATCTGTGGATGGGAACAGGGGAACAGGTTGCTGCTTTGGGTTCTGTGTATTTCGGCATACTCTCTTTGGGAATGCCTCTGATCTTTTTGGATGCACTTTTTTTTAATGCACTCAGTGCTGCTTCTAAGACAAAGATATCTTTGTATATCAAGATCGTTTCAGCGATGTTAAACATTTTTTTGAATTATGTGCTGATCTTTGGCCATTTTGGGTTTGAGCCGATGGGTGTCCAGGGAGCGGCTATCGCTACGGTTATCTCGTATGGGTTCAATACGCTTGTCTATTTTATTATGGTGTCCAAAAAGAGCTGTGTTTTGCATTTTTATGCCTATTTTTCGATGGAAAGTATGAAGAGTATTTTTAGAATAGGTATTCCTGCCAGTGTAGAACGTTTGATTACTGTCAGTTCATTTATGGTCTTTGTCATGGTGATCACAAAATATGGGACAGAAGCATTGGCCGGATATCAGGTCGGTCTACGGGTAGAAGGTATTGCATTTATGCCGGGATTTGGTTTTTCTATTGCAGCCATGGCTTTGGTCGGTCAGGGGCTGGGGGCGAAAGATTCACAGCTTGCACATAACGAGGCAATTACCGTTACTAAGATAGCTGCCGGGTTTATGGGGTTTATAGGTTTGTTTCTTATTGTTATACCTGAGTTCTTCTGCAGCTTCTTTACACAGGATGAAAAGACAATCGAGTTGGCCTCTTTATATCTCAGACTGGTAGGAGTATCACAAATTCCTCTGGCGGTTACTTTTGTTTTAAGCGGAGCACTCAGAGGTGCAGGCGCGACAAAAACAACACTTTATATCAATGTGGGGTCACTCTTGTTCTTGCGTGTTCTGCCTGCGCTTTATGTCAGTACAGTCACAAATGACATTTTTTGGATCTATATCGTCATGATAACAGAGACATTCATCAAAGGCGGGATATTCTGGTATGTTTTTGCTTTGGGAAATTGGAAAAGTATCAAGATATAGAGGTTTGCCTTCTTACAAGGCCCACGTAGGAGGAGGGCATTGCAGTGAGTGTTTATCGCATCGTGATCAGCTGAAGTGGATTGATATGATAGTTCTTTTGTGTGACTTCAAACATCAATTCGTCATTGACTCGTCCGATGATCGATCCTTGCTTCAAGCGTTTGCCTTTTTTGACAGTCGGTGCGATCTTGTCCAAGTGGGCATAGATGGTATGCATTCCATTGTCATGTTCAATAATGACGATGTTGTTGAGCATACTTGTTTCTTTGGCCAGGATTACCTTTCCATTGAGTACATTTTTGACTTTGGCATTGGAAGTCTTTGGTTTCAAAGAGATAGACTCA
>JBFEWG010000005.1:0-34949 GCA_041546465.1 Sulfurimonadaceae bacterium | reverse complement strand
GTAATGGAAGCTTATCTTGGTGGTGTACTCGCTATGGGTGCTGATGTTATGGGTAAAGAGGATGCACGCAAATACCTTCCATTGGTCGCAACAATTGGTCTTTTTGTCGGTGTTGCCAACCTAATCGGTGTTATTCCTGGTTTTGAAGCACCGACTGCTTTCTTGGATATGACACTTGCACTTGCATTGGTTGTGTTCTTTTACTACAACTTTGAAGGTATCCGCCGTAACGGTGTGATCAAATATTTCGCTCACTTTATGGGACCGGTATGGTGGTTGGCATGGTTGATGTTCCCGATTGAGATCGTATCTCACCTGTCACGTGTTATCTCACTCTCTTTCCGTCTTTTCGGAAATGTTAAAGGTGATGATATGTTCCTGATGGTTCTATTGATGTTGACACCATGGATCTTCCCGATGATTCCATTCGCACTATTGACATTCATGGCGCTTCTTCAAGCCTTTATCTTCATGATGCTGACTTACGTTTACCTTGGCGGAGCAGTAATGGTTGCTGACGATCACTAAGGATCTTCAGTAAATGAAAAAAAACGTCTACGAGACTATCCTTAGTTTTCTTCTAGGCGTCTCCTGGGCATTTCTTGTCCTGGGAGCAATTCTCACTTTTGAATCGTTTATAGACTTTGGACTTACCACAGCTGTTTTCAGTACCATCGTTTTTGTCTTTGTATTTCTGTTTTTAATCTTGATCCTTGAAACGATGAACCTTTACAGAGAAGCGCATGAAGAGAAACGAAAACAGACAAAGTTGCTCTTTGACATAAGAGAACTTCTCAAAAAAGATGATTAAATCCTATCTTATCACTGACCCCAGTATCTTTGGAAACACTCCGGAATCATTAAGTGCCAATCTTTCGAAATCTTTACAGCTGTATCAGCCTGATTTCGTCTGTCTGCGTGACAAGGCCAATACTGAGTATGCAAAATTGGCAGAAGCTTTTTTGGGGCTAAAAGGCAGTCACAAAGCGTTGCTGCATGGCAATGTTGATTTGGCTATCTCTCTAGGTGCTTTCGGTGTCCATCTGAGCTCTTCACAGTACGGAGAAATAGCCAGAGCCCAAGAAGCTGGTCTGTATGTGATAGCTTCGACACACTCGTATGACGAGGCTCAAGCAGCATGTGAAGCAGATGCTATTACCTACAGTCCCATCTTCTTCTCTCCCAACAAAGGAAATCCAAAGGGTTTAGAGGATTTAAAAGAAATAACGGGTAAAATAAATACCAACATATTTGCTCTTGGCGGTATTACAGGCAAAGAGCAGATAGAGCAGGTCGAAGAGTGTGGGGTCTACGGCTTTGCATCAATAAGATATTTTGCGCTGTAGCGCAGTTATAAGGATAACAATGTTTGAAACCGTCATCGGATTGGAAGTTCATACTCAGCTCAATACAGATACTAAACTTTTTTGCTCGTGTGCAACCAGCTTTAATGAGATGCAAAATTCCAATACCTGTCCAACCTGTTTAGCCCTTCCTGGTGCACTTCCTGTCTTGAACAAAGAAGTCTTAGAGAAGTCAATCATGTTTGGCACAGCTATCGATGCGACGATAAACCGTACTTCATATTTTGACAGAAAGTCCTATTTCTATCCGGACAGTCCATCAGCGTATCAGATCACACAGTTGTATACGCCGGTGGTAGAAAATGGAAATCTGCAAATAGATTTTGAAGACGGGAGTCATAGAACGATTCGAATCAACCGTGCCCATATCGAAGCGGATGCAGGCAAGAACATCCATGATGGACCTGTCTCAAAGGTTGACCTGAACCGTGCAGGAACACCACTGCTAGAGATTGTCTCTGAACCCGATCTTCGTTCAGCTGAAGAGGCTGTCTTGTATCTTAAGAAGTTACATTCGATTGTACGTTATATCGATATCTCTGATGCGAATATGCAAGAAGGTTCATTTCGTTGTGATGTCAATGTGTCTATCCGTCCGAAAGGTGATGAGAAGCTTTATACCCGTGTTGAGATCAAGAATATCAATAGTTTCAAGTTTATCGAAAAAGCGATAGAGGTCGAGGTCGAACGTCAGATTGATGCCTGGGAAGATGGTGTGTATGATGATGAGATTGTTCAGGAGACAAGACTCTATGATCAAGATAGAAATGAGACACGATCCATGCGTGGCAAAGAGGGTGCTGCAGATTACAGGTACTTCCCTGAGCCAGACCTGCTTCCTGCGAAGATCGATGATGAGATGTACGCGACATATAGCAAGATCCCTGAGCTTCCAGATGAAAAACGCGATCGTTTCATCTCTGAATACAAGATCAGCGAATACAATGCAAATGTCATAACGTCATCATTGGAGATGGCACACTTCTTTGAGAAGATGTTGGAGCAGGGTGGAACACCTAAAACTGCAACTACTATGCTGACAGTCGAACTTTTAGGAAGGCTTAAAGGCGGGTTGAGTCTTGAGACTTCTCCAGTGGATGCGGTGAAGCTTGGAGCACTTGTGAATCGAGTGGATGATCAGACGATTTCAAATAAGGCAGCAAAAGAGGTCCTTGATTATTTGATGGAAAATGATATCGGTGTGGATGAGGCGATTGAGAAGCTTGGCTTGAAACAGGTGACTGATATGGGTGCCATCGAAGCGATCTGTGATGAGATCATCGCTGCCAATGAAGACAAAGCGGAAGAATACAGAGGCGGTAAAGAAAAGCTGCTTGGCTTTTTTGTCGGCCAGGTGATGAAAGCGAGCAAAGGTTCTGCTAACCCTCAAGCAGTCAATGAGGTTCTTAAAGCTAAACTGGGCTAGATCGTGAACTTTATCTCGAAAGGTTTTGTGGATCTGGCCTATGTGCTTCAGGCATCAAAGGGATATCAGGGAACAAAGCATTTTTTTTATTCTCTTTTGGAGGATGAGAACTACCCCTATAAAAAATATTTTGACTATGTAATGATGTTGCTGATCTTATCAAGCGTCATGCTCCTGATAAGACAGGTCAAATACCCACTCCCCGATTATGCCGTTGTCTATAATGATTTTGCTATCTCTATTATCTTTCTTATTGAATACCTACTACGTCTTTGGGTCTACAGTTCTGTCTCCAAAGAGATTATCCAGCAGTATGAAAAAGATGAGTTTCTCGGTTACAGATTTCGACTCTACAAGGCCTTGGGCAAAACGATCAAAACAAAATGGAAATATGTTACTTCAGTCTATGCAATCATTGACCTGTTGGCGATCATGCCATTTTTCCACCAGTTGAGAATATTGCGCCTTTTTATCCTTTTTCGTGCTTTTAAAATCTTTAGATATACCAAAAGCCTTCAACAGTTTGCCAGCGTCCTAGCCTCTAAAAAATTCGAGTTTTTTACATTGATGGTCTTTGCATCTGTTATGATATCTGTTGCGGCAGTGTTGATCTATATCGCAGAAGCCAATAATGAGGAATCTGCCATCGATACTATGTTTGAAGCCTTCTATTGGTCTTTTGTCACACTCTCTACAGTTGGGTACGGGGATTTTGTACCGGTAACGGATCTTGGCCGTACAGTTGCTATGGTGATAATTATATCAGGTATCGCCGTTATCTCTTTTATGACATCTATCGTTGTGTCGGCCTTTACAGAACAGCTGGATGGCATCAAAGAGCAGAAGATGATATCTGATATCTCCAAGATGAAACGTTTTTATCTGGTATGCGGGTATTCCGAAGTCTCTGAGATCGTTACGGCAAGGCTGCAGAAAGACGGAATTGATTTCGTCATTTTGGAAAAAACACATGAAAAGTCGATGCGGGCAAGCAAGCTTGGAATGTCCGCTGTGACAGCCGATCCGGCTAAAAATGAGACCTATCGGGACTATGGAATTGATTTAAAGAAGCAGGTTGTCTCTGTATTGTGTCTGGAAGACACGGATGTCCAAAATATCTACACGGCATTGACCATACGTGCCTTGCATCCGGATATAAAGATACTCTCCTATTTACATGAGAAAAAAAACCGGAAGAAACTTTTCCTCGCCGGTGTAGACAATATCATCTATCCTCAGGAACTTTTAGGTGTTTTCGCACGTGAGTTTACAGGCAAGCCGGTCGCTTTTGAGGCGATTCAGGCATTACGCAGCCAAAGCACGGATATTGTCATAGAAGAGCTACTCATAGACAAGAGGATATTAAGTCGTAGACGAAATGTCGAAGAACTCAGGATAGAGGAGACCAAGTTGATTCTTTTAGGTGTTTATAGGGAGGGTAGGTTCTTCTTTAACCCCGATGGTGCGATGCAACTTGTCGAAGGTGATATATTGGTACTGATCGGATTAGGCATGATCATCAAAGAGTTCTCCTTGAACCTGCATAAGGCCATGTCATGAAAAACATCATAGTATTTGGTTATAACGAATATGCCAAGGAAGTGGCATCAAATTTCAGATCAAGTGCTGTACCTGTCTTTATCTATGTGATTGACGAAGTGAGTTATCGTCATGCCAAAGATGACGGGTATGAAGTAGAGCTTGTGGAGTTGGATGACGACTGGATAGAGATCGGTGAAAAGTTTGACATCAATGATGTGATCTGTTTTTGTTTTTTGGACGAGGATGCAAAAAACATCTTT
Source organism: Sulfurimonadaceae bacterium (assembly GCA_041546465.1). Lineage (GTDB taxonomy): Bacteria > Campylobacterota > Campylobacteria > Campylobacterales > Sulfurimonadaceae. Next base: position 30,357 of record JBFEWG010000005.1, on the reverse strand, counting down.
TTGACTATCTCTCTTCGTGCCGAATATTCAAAACTGCATATCGTGGCCCTGGCGACTTCAAAGGAGAGTGCGAACAAACTGCACCTTGCCGGAGCGAATAAATCGGTGGCAAAGCTTGAGACCATAGCAAATGTCATTGTCGAGTCTTTGGAAAAACCGGCTGTCGTTGAAGTCATGAATGAAATCCTGTATCATAACAAAGAATTGAAACTGGCTGAGTTTACTATTAGTGAGCATTCTGTCTTAGCGAATAAAAAGCTCAAAGATATTACTATCCATCATGAGTTCAATATCATCATTTTAGCCGTAGCTGACCAAGAGCTTGAGGCAGACTTCAGTTTTACATCACAGGGACATGACCACAAGATTGATGAGGGTGATGTTCTCGTCGTGATGGGAAGAGAAGAGGATTTGAAACAATTTAAAAAGGCGATAGCATGAAAATAGGTGTAATCGGAGCAGGTAAATGGGGTACGGCCTTGGCCTTTGCTCTAAGCGAAAACAATGATGTCTATATTACATCACGAACACCGCGTGAACTGGACAATTTTGTCAGCTTAGAGGAGATCTTGAAGTTGGAATACCTTGTCATCGCTATCCCTGCACAACAGATTGCCGGTTGGTTAGAAGAGAACTTTGTCTACAGTGGCCAAAAGGTTCTGGTGGCTGCAAAAGGTATTGAGGCTTCGACGGGACGTTTTCTAAACGAAATTTATGCACCTTATGTCCCGGAAGAGAACCTCTGTTTTCTCTCAGGCCCTTCATTTGCCGCAGAGGTAATGAAAAGCCTGCCTACCGCTCTTGTCATCAACAGTACCTGTGATGAGACGGCGATATCTTTTTCAAACTTTTTTCCTTCTTTTATTAAAACCTATATTTCCAATGATGTTGCCGGTGCAGAAGTCGCAGGTGCTTATAAGAACGTGATAGCAATAGCGGCAGGGGTTTGTGAAGGTTTAGGGCTGGGTAAGAACGCAGCTGCCAGCCTTATATCACGTGGCCTGGTTGAGATGGAGCGTTTTGGCAAGCATTATGGTGCAGAAGCTGAGACCTTCATAGGGCTCAGTGGAGCGGGGGACCTCTTTCTGACAGCTAGCTCTACGATGTCACGTAATTTCAGGGTCGGTCTTGGCCTTGCCAAAGGGCAGTCACAAGAGGAGATATTAAATGAACTTGGAGAAGTGGCAGAAGGTATAGGTACAAGCTATGCTTTACATAAGATTGTTCAAGATGAAGGCCTCTACCTTCCTATTGCTACGGAGGTCTATGAGATCCTGGCTGAAGGGAAAACGCCTCATCATAGTCTTCGCGATCTTTTAGGACAGTGAACAGTTGATTCCAGGTTTAAAAAAATGATTAACGCTTTGTTTTTTTACGGATCTAAATAGTGCAACTATGAAAATTCAGAGTGTAGTAAAAAGCCACTATTAGCGCCTTTGAAGCAAAGTTTCACTGCTGATTGAATTATGCTAAGGCGAGTGATAAGCTTGCTGTGGTATAATCTGAAAATTTTAAAAGAAGTATGTATTATAAGTGAATGTAAGGCTCACACAAAAAATACCTATACTGCCTATAGGAAAGTTGGCCTTTCTAAAAGTGAGTAGATGAAAAAAGTTATAGTTCTATGTCTCTTTTTTGCTCTCTTCGCAAAAGCAGCAGAATGGAACTATACCAAAGAGGTCCGTTTGAGCAAAGATCAGCTTCAAACGGTCCTGGTAAGAGAAGAAGACGTTCTTAGGGTATTAAAGTTCAGATGGACCTTGTATGCCGGAGACGGACTGGTGATACACCTGAACTTTAATGGCAGGGCATCACAGTTTATCTTATATAAGCAGCACAAAAAGAATGCCTATAGACTTCCCCTTCTGACCAAAACATCGGCGTTTAATCGCGTCCCGTACCTTTATCTTGTCTTCAAAGAGTTTGATCATAAGACGAGACAGGCACATTTTGATATTTTGATCGAAGATCCAGAAAAAAGAGCGCTTATCGAAGTTAAGCCATTAAGAGAGAACTAGTGAGAGAACCCTTAGAAGCCGTAGAACATTGCATGCAAGCGTGGATTGATGAATTGGAGAATGAAGATATTAATACGCTCTACAAACATCTTCCAAAAGGGAAACGTCTGCGTGCAAAGCTAGTATTGAAAATAGCTGGTGATACAGATGAGGCCATCAGGCTGGCAGCGATCATAGAGCTGGTCCATGCTGCCAGTCTTTTACATGATGACGTGATCGATGAAGCGATGACACGTCGCGGTGTAAGCTCTGTCAATGCTACCGATGGAAGTAAGGTCGCCGTGATGATGGGAGATATACTCTATTCAAAAGCTTATACCCAGCTGGTCGCTTTTGAGACAAAAATAGCTCAGGCTGTTGCCAAGGCAGTTACGATACTCTCCATGGGTGAATATATTGATGTCAAGATGGGAGAGTCTTTTAATTCGGATGAACAGGCTTATCTTGACATGATCTATAAAAAGACGGCATCGTTGATCGAAGCGACTGCTTATTGTGCCGCCTTACTTAGCGGTAAGGAAGCAGAGAGTTATCGGATTTATGGTAAAAACCTCGGTCTCTCATTTCAGATTATAGACGATATTTTAGATATTGTTTCGGATGAAAAGACACTTGGCAAGCCGGCCTTGAATGATTACAAAGAGGGCAAAACAACATTGCCGTATATGTATCTTTATCAAGTGTTGGATGTCGAGGGTAAAGAGAGACTGGTAACGGCTCACGGTAGGAATCTTGATCCGGAAGAGTCAAACTGGATCAAGGAACAGATGAAAGCAAACAGGTCGGTCGAGCATTCTTACGCTCTTGCGCAGCGCCTTAGTGATGAAGCCGTCGAGGCTGTCGCCCAATATGACGAGAGAGAGCTGGTCGCTATTATCAAAGAGATGATGGGAAGAGAGTTCTGATGCACTATTTGTTGATCAGTTTTTCTCATCACAATTCTACGCTGGAGATCCGGGAAAAACTAGCACTGAATGCCCAGGTTGATGCAAAAGTGTGCCTGGAGAAGATGACAAACCATCCTTCGATTAATGAAGCGTTGATCGTCTCGACATGTAATCGTCTTGAAGTGCTGGCATCAGTCGTATCTGTTTCGGAGGCGACAGAATATATTTTCTTTCTTTTAAGCGGTAATTCTAAGATATCAATCAATGAGTTGGAAGGCCGAGCAGATGTCTTTGAAGACCATGGTGCGATGCATCATCTTTTCAATGTAGCGGCTTCGCTTGATTCGATGGTGGTGGGTGAGACACAGATAGCAGGTCAGTTAAAAGAGGCTTATCGGTTTGCTTATGATAACGGGTTTTGTGCCCAGAAGCTTTCGCGTGCCATGCATTATGCCTTTAAGTGTGCAGCAGAAGTCCGTAATGCAAGTTCTATCTCATCCAAACCTGTCTCCATTGCCAGTGTCGCTGTCGCCAAAGCAAAAGAGAAGTTTCCTGATATTGAAGGAAAAACAGCCTTGATCATCGGAGCAGGTGAGATGAGCCGCTTGTGTGCAAAGCATCTTTCCTCTTCGGGTTGTGCATGTATCATTATTAACAGAACCTTTTCAAAAGCACAAGAGATAGCTGATGAGTGTGGTGAACTGGTCAGTGCAAGAGAGTATCAGGAGCTTGAAGAAGCGGTTAACAGCTGTGATCTTCTTTTTACGGCAACGGGAGCACCGCATCCGGTTGTCACATGCGACATGGTTGAAAGCTGCTCCTTTGATCGACACTGGTTTGATATGGCAATACCAAGAGACATTGATGATTGTGATGTGCATGGCCTTTCTATCTATAGAGTGGATGACCTTAAAAGTATTGTCAGCGAGAATATCGCGCTTCGTGAGGATGAGGCGAAGTTGTGCTATAGCATAATCGGCCGCTATACGATTGAGTTCTTTGAATGGCTGCAGTCATTGTCAGTTGAGCCGTTTATCAAAGGGATCTATGAGAAAGCGATGCAGTGTGCCAAAGATGAGACGGATCGTGTGATGGATAAAGGCTTTATCCCCAAAGAGTATGAAGCTGAAGCTTTGAAGATGAATGAACAGGTACTTAAACGTTTTCTGCATGATATGAGTAAACGTATGCGTCAGATGTCCATGAATGTAGAATCAGATACATTGATCGAATCGATGAAGTATCTTTTCGACCATGATGAAGATGCGTTGAACGATACACCCAATGCATATAAATGTGATAAATAAAACAAGGTAATAAAATATGAGATTTTCAAGACTGTATGCCCCGACGACTAAAGAAGCGCCAAAAGATGCCGTACTGGCAAGCCATATCTATCTTTCACGAGCCGGATTTATCTCCCAGGTGGCCAGTGGACTGTACAACTATCTGCCTTTGGGAAAAAGGGTTCTTAAAAAGATCGAAGCGATCATTAATGATGAGATGACAAAAGCCTATGCACAGGAAGTAGAACTGAGTTTTGTTACTCCAATCGAGTTTTGGGAGGAGAGCGGCCGTGCAGATAAGTTCGGCAAGGAGCTTCTTCGCTTTAAAGACAGAAAAGAGAACAGTTTTGTATTGGGACCGACGCATGAAGAGATGATGGTCAATATTGTCAGAAACAAAGTGACTTCATACAAACAGCTGCCTCTTAACCTGTATCAGATCAAGACAAAGTTCCGTGATGAGGCCCGTCCGCGCTTTGGCGTGATGCGTGGACGTGAGTTCTTGATGAAGGATGGCTATAGTTTCCATACCTCCTATGAAGACCTCGACAGAGAGTTTGATACGATGGAAGAAAGCTACAAGACTATTCTTAGACGTCTTGGGCTCGAATTTAGGATCGTCGAAGCAGACAGTGGAGCGATCGGAGGATCTGGTTCCAAAGAGCTGATGGTTCTGGCGGACAGTGGTGAAGATACGGTCGCAGTATGTGACTCTTGTGAATACGGGGCCAACATCGAAGTCTTCATGGACCTGGATGATGAGGATGAAAGTCAGGAAGAGGTGGTCTATACTGATATCAAGGAGTTGAAAGGTGATGACAACTGTCCTCACTGTTCAGGAAAACTCTCATTGACCAAAGGAATAGAAGTCGGGCATATCTTTAAACTCGGTACGACCTATTCAAATCCCTTAGGTTGTACCTATCTGGATGAGAACGGTAAAGCCCAGGATATGATCATGGGGACTTATGGAATGGGTGTCTCACGTCTTATGGCAGCTGTGATCGAACAGCATAATGATGAAAAAGGTTGTATCTGGACGGTTGCAACCGCACCTTATACGGTGAATATCCTGGTTTCCAATATTAAAGACGAAGAGCAGATGAAGTACGCAGAAACACTCTATAGCGAACTTTCTGCCAAAGGCATTGAAGTTATTCTTGATGACAGAAAAGAGCGTTTCGGTTTCAAGATGAAAGATGCTGAGCTTATCGGGTTTCCATACACGATCATTGTAGGAAAGAACCTTGCAGATGGCCTTGTTCAGATAGCACCAAGAGCTTCTGAGGAGAAGATCGAAGTGAATCAGGATGAGGTTTTAGCTAAAATAAGCGAGATACTTGGATGATATATCTGTTCTTTGCCTATCTTTTTGTGGAAGTGCTTCTGTCTGTCCAGGTGGCCGAGGTCCTTGGTGGACTGGGCGTTTTTGCAGAGATCATGCTTTCAGGGTTTATAGGTCTGGCTCTTCTTTTGAATGTCAAGACAACAATGGTTGAGAGTCTTAAAGCGATGTCTAACAACTGTATTACAATGCAGGAGTTTCAGGAATTAAACATTTTTGCTCTTTTAGGTGCTGTATTATTGATTTTACCGGGTATCTTAAGCGATATCATTGGTGTCCTGATGCAGTTTTCTGTCTTTACGGCACTTATTGTCAGCAGATTTAACAAAACACATGGTGAATGTAAAACAACACAAGGAGAAGATAATGTCATTGATGCAGAAATTATTAGTAACGATCATAGCCTTAAGTAGTCTTTTAAATGCGAATGAAGCACAAGTCAAAGCCTTTTTACAAAAGGGGATAGGTTCAAATCCCAATATCACCTCTTTGGATATTTCCGTAATAGACAAGATCCCTTTGGATGAACCGGAAGACTGGGAAGCTTATATCATACAGCTTAAAGGAACGGCTAAGATGGGCGGCAAGACAAAGCCGATATCGCAGCGTTCTATCTATTTTGTCGGAGACGGGCTTATCACAGCTGAGTTGTATGATCTTAAAACAGGACAAAAGCTCAATTCGAAGGTCTCGCCGCCGTTTAAAGAAAAGTATTATGATGCAAAACATAAGCTCTTCGGTAACAAAGGTGCTACGCATAAGGTCGTACTCTTCTCTGATCCATTATGTCCGTTTTGTCGCTCTTACGTGCCTGAAGCATTGGCATATATGAAACAGTACCCGGCTACGTTTGAGGTGTTTTATTACCATTTTCCACTGCAGTCTTTGCATCCGGCAGCGATTCCTCTAGTGAAAGCAGCTCTGGCAGCTGAGATGCAAGGTGAGAAGGATGTTGTTACAAACCTTTATAAGGTAAAAGTGGACGGGCGTGAGAAAAACGTACAAAAGATCATTGATGCATTTAACAAAGTTCAGGGAACGAATATCACGCTTAAAGATATCGCACTTCCGTCTGTCAATGAGCAACTCAAGCACGGAATGGATGTTGCCGAAGAGCATTTGGTCAATGGTACGCCGACAGTCTTCTTTGATGGTAGCAAAGATACGAGTAAACTGAAATATAAAACTACGAAAATAACTCAATAGAGTATAGGAAACGAGATTGGATAAATTAATCATTGCAACACGGGGAAGTAAACTGGCTCTATGGCAGTCTGAACATATTAAAGCACGTTTGGAAGCTTTGCGTCCGGGCTTGGCTGTCGAACTGAAAATCATCGTTACGTCAGGTGACAAGATCCAGGATGTTGCCCTGGCAAAAATCGGTGGAAAAGGTCTTTTTCTCAAAGAGCTGGAAGAAGCAATGCTCAGAGGTGAGGCACATATGGCAGTGCATTCGCTGAAAGATGTACCAACTGTTATGCCCGAAGGACTTCCTTTGGCTGCGATCACCGAACGTGAAGATGTCCGTGATGCGATGTTGAGTGAAAAGTACCCAAGTCTTGATGCCTTGCCCCAAGGTGCTGTAGTCGGAACATCTTCGCTACGTCGTAAGATGCAACTGTTGATGATACGTCCGGACCTTGTAATAAAGGATCTGCGCGGTAACGTCGATACCCGTATCAGAAAGCTCAAAGAGGGGCAGTTTGATGCTATCATACTCGCTGCAGCTGGAATCAATCGTCTGGGGCTATTAGATGCGGTGAATCATGTCTATCCGATCGAGACCTCACAGATGGTCCCGTCTATGGGACAGGGTGCGCTTGGACTTCAGACGATTGATGACAAAGAGGTGTTTGCACTTGTCCATGAGTTGAACGATAAAAAAACAGAGATGGAAGTCACTGTCGAACGTGCTTTTGTAGATATCCTGGAAGGGGGCTGTCATGTGCCTATCGGTGTCAATGCAAAAGTCCTTGGAAACGGTGAGATAATGGCACAGTGTACATTGGGTCTTCCAAATGCTGCCGAATTTATCAGTGAAGAGTTGGTCGGCAGTGAGGCTGAGTTTACCCAGCTTGGACAAGAACTGGCTAAAATAACCATCGATAAAGGGGCTAAAGAGCTTCTTGAACGCGCTGATAAGATGGACTAAAAACATTAATTAATCTGGCCCTCTGACAGGGCTTTGAAAGAAGTTTATAATGCAAAAAACTATTGACTTACTACGTTCTCGAGGTGAACTTCGAGAAATCCATGAAGAACTTGATATTTACCTTGAAATACCTCATATCGCCTATATTGAAGTAAAGAAAGAGGATTCTAAAGCGCTTCTTTTTACAAACCCTGTCAATAAAAAAGAAGGTGTCAAGTTCAGTGAGCCGGTATTGATGAACCTATTTGGTTCATACGAGCGTACAGAACTGCTTTTTGGACGCTCTGTAGAAGGTGTGGCTGAAGAGATCGAGACACTTTTGCATATGAAACCTCCGGCAACGTTTAGAGACAAGTTCTCGATGCTCGGAGAGCTATTCAGCCTTAAAAACATCTTCCCAAAAAGATTAAAAGGGGAAGGGGTCTGTCAGGAAGTGAAATACCTTGGTGAAGAGGCAGACCTTAATAAGCTTCCTATTCTTACGACATGGGAAGAAGACGGCGGCCCTTTTATTACGATGGGACAGGTCTATACTCAGAGTTTAGATGGCGAACTTGTCAACCTTGGCATGTACCGACTGCAGATGTACGACGGCAAACATCTTGGTATGCATTGGCAGATCCATAAAGACTCCTCGCATTTTTTTGATCAGTACCAGCGTGAGGGTAAAAAGATGCCGGTTTCTATTGCCCTTGGCGGAGACCCTTTATATACATGGTGTGCTACAGCACCTTTGCCTTATGGGGTTAACGAACTTCTGTTGTATGGACTGATCACAAAGAAGGCTGCACGGATGGTGAAATCATTGACAACACCGCTGTATATTCCTGAAGATGTTGATTATGTGATAGAGGGTTGGGTTGATCCTGCGCAGTTGAAGATAGAAGGGCCTTTTGGTGATCATACGGGATATTATACGCTTGAAGAACCATACCCGGTTTTGGAGGTATCGGCTATCACGCATAAGAAAAACCCGGTATACCTGGCAACTGTTGTAGGAAAGCCGCCTTTGGAAGATAAGTTTATGGGCTGGGCGACAGAACGGATATTTCTGCCACTCCTAAAGACAAACGCCTCAGACCTTATCGATTATCATATGCCTGAGAATGGGGTCTTTCACAATCTTATCCTGGCCAAGATGAAGACACTCTATAAAGGACATGCAAAACAGTTTATGCACGCCTTCTGGGGCGCTGGACAGATGAGTTTTGTAAAACACGCTGTCTTTGTCGGAGAGGATGCCCCTCGTCTTAACAACTATGAGCCGATTGTGACACATATTCTAAACCGGTTCCATCCCAGTCGTGTACTAATCTCGGAAGGGATTACTGATGCTTTGGATCACTCCAGTCCCGAAGCTCTAGTCGGTGGAAAGCTTGGTATTGATTGTACGGGACAACCTATGATAGAAGCACCTGAGCTTTTAAATGATGAGGAGTTGCTTACAAGACTTCAAGCCTGTGATGATTCGATAAGAGATGTTCGTCAATACATGCGTAGAACACGAAACCCGATCAGTGTTGTCAGTGTAAGCAAAAGTACCTCGATGAAAGATGTGTTTGATAATATAGAAGGGCTTGATAATAACCTTCGTGTCATCGTCTTTATCGATGAAAACAAAAATGATCTGGATAATCCTTACATGCTTGTGTGGCGCGTTGTCAATAATATTGATGCGGGACGGGATGTTTATATCAATAATACACTTGTCGGTGTAGATGGTACGAATAAAAATACCCATGACGGATTTGAACGAGAGTGGCCAGGTGATGTCGAATGTACACCATCGGTTCTTCGTGTATTGAAGGAGAAAAAGGTATTGCCTGAAGACGAAAACCTTTATAACAGGTTTCAGGTATAGTGAAAGTCCAGGGCTGCTTGGAGACTCACGGTTATGGCCTTTAAGAGGAATGTGTTAAGAGTAAACAGATAAGAAAACATCATACGAGAAGGGATGTTTTTTAGATATATGTTTCATTTTGACCCAAACTTAATAATTATTTGAATCTTTTATACGATTGAGTCAATTCGTGAAAACAGTTTTGGCATTTTTAAGCCTTTAGGTATTAGAATAGAATTAATTGATTATTTAAGATTAAGAAAGCCCTAAGTGGATGGCTTTTTTTTTTCTCTAAAACTATGGAGTGTGTCTATGAAATTTCCCCTTGCTTTAATGGTTGGCTTGTTCTTATTATCTGTACCTGCTTTAGAAGCTGCTGTGTATAAAGGTCAAAAAGAATATGTAAAAAAATGCCGTAAGTGCCATGGTGGTGGACAGAAGATTGCTGCAAGCAAGCGTATGAAAGATTGGAAAAGACTTCTTAATAAAAAGAATAAAGGTATTGAGCTTGCAGGTATCCACCTTGACAGTGACAAGGCAAAGAAGTCTTGGAAATATTTTAATAGTAAGAAATATAGAAAAAAAGCAAAGCATCTCCGTGATTTCATGGTTGAATATGCCAAAGATAGCGGTAACGTCCCTGCGTGTAATTAGACAGCACTCTATCTTCCCCTTCACGGGTCTCATCTTTTGAGATCCAATCTTCTTTTTATCACAAAATGATTATAATATTTTAAAAAACTATCAGGTGAGAATGTATCATTATTTAAAACATATTTTTTTGTTCACGGCAGTTGCTCTGTTGATACCAGCATGTACACCTTTGTTGGATGATCAATTCAGAGATTACTCCCATGATGAACATACCCAACGCATTCAGCTTCAAAAAGCGCATATGGATCTCAATAAAATTAAAGATATTGATATTGCACTGCATCTGAACAAGGAACTCTTCTCATCTCTTGTAAATAAGAGTTTCCAACGTTTTAATGATACTTTTATAACTCTTCATTCCGGTGAGTTCTCAAATGTCTCCTTTGGTGAACTTCAGTTCTATCTGTCACGACAACAGGCCTTTTCTAAACTTGAGTTTTCATTTGAGGTTGACGCTCTAAAGAGAAAGGTTTTCGGGTATATAAAAGCAAAGCATATACTAAGTGCAGGCCGTGATGAGTTCGTCATTGCTACCAACTTTGATGAAATAGTGATTGAAAGAGTTGAAAATGATGAAGTCTTCAAGAAAAACAGTGAGAAAAGCCATCTTATATCTTCATCAGTCAAAAGTTTTATGAAGGCTCTTAATACAGAAATTCTACATTCGCCCTTGAGTATTCCCGTAGATATGAATGTCCTAAAAGAGATTAATGCTAAAAAGATGTTTTTTTCATCTGATTATAAACTGCACTCGGCAAAACCGATTCATATGTTAACGAAGATGAAACTGTATATGCCGTATATCTATGAGGATGGTGTCGTATTTTTAGGCGCAAGTCAATTGACAAATGATCAAGAGGTATATCCTTCCGGAGTGGATACAACAGCGTTATGGATACTGTTAAGAGATAAGATCAGTCATACTTTAAATCAAAATATGGGTATTACCCTTGATATGATACAAAAGAGTTCCTCCTGTTATATCAGTAAAGCCTATCTGTCAAAACAGATGAATCTTTCATTAAAGAACATAGACCTGCGTGTCATTAAAAAACCTTTGGCAAAATTGACAGATGAGACAGCCCCTTTTTTCAAAGAGATCGTGTTAGAGGATAAAAAGAGTCTGCCCGCATGTGATCAGGGCAAAGAGGAATGTTCATCGCGACTGCAAGTATGTGAAAGAGATTGTACACGTAATTATGGCGTGCATAATTGTGAGGACTGTTCTACGCTCAATCCTTTTGAAAGGGTACGCTGTCTAAGCAGGCAGGAAGCGTGTAAGAGTAAAGAAGAACTTTTGAGGTATGAATGCAAACGTAGTGAGCAGAGGTGTCAACAGAAGAATGATGAACTTGGCCGTCAATGTGAGATTGATAACAGACGTATCGTATCACAATGCGAGGAAAAGAAAGCTCAGATAGAGTTGACAGGGGGTTCACTCTCTTATGCAAAACTGGCATATGATTTTAATGTTATCAATGCTTATTCAGTACAGCGCATACGTAATATAGTGTTTGATCATACCTTTGGCACCCTGGAAGTATTAAAGGACATCCATGTAAGCATGGACTCACGTATTCATTTGGATCTTATACATACACGAAAAAATGATTTCAACTGTTCTTTAGGGATAAAAGAACCTCTGTTTACACACTCGTATGCAGATCATACCGGAGAGAGAAAAAGACTCTCTTTATGCATGAAATCTCTTGATAATGGCTATTTGTCGATTAAAGCCAAAGAGAAAACTCACAGTATGGTAATGCAGTTAAGTCATACACCGTATGAGAACCTGCTCGCAGAAGATGCTTTTTTTCTGCATTGCAGTTTTCAAGGTATCCCGATGCTTCCTATATCAAAGAACAGTTTGCTAAAGAGAGCGGAGATCACACAGGCATTTCAGGCAATGGCCGGTGAACTGGAACTTATGTTTGAGGCAGAGGAGATCTCTTTCCTGATCGCGCCAATCAGCCTGAATAAAGATACGCTTTTATATCCGAGTATGGATGTCAAATCAGTAAGCTTTAGAGATGAAAGTCTGTTCTAGGATTAAAAGGGTTTGAGTAGGGAGTTTATAAGCTCTTTTGAGGTCTTGTTTTGTTAGAATGCCTCAATTTAAAAATCGGAGTATCGATTATGGAAAAAATGTGGTCTGGACGATTTAGTGAAGCTGCATCATCACTGTTGGATGAATTTAATGCCTCAATCATGTTTGATAGAGAACTCTATCAAGAAGATATAGAAGGGTCTATTGCTCATGCAACAATGTTAAAAGAGCAGGGGATATTAAACAAAGAAGAACTGCTTGCTATCAAAGAGGGGCTGGCACAAGTCAAAAAAGAGATTGAAGCGGGTGAATTTGTCTGGGAACTCAGTGATGAAGACCTGCATATGGCTATTGAGAAACGTCTGACTGCTATTATCGGAGATACCGGTAAAAAACTTCATACTGCCCGTAGCCGTAATGATCAGGTGGCTGTTGATTTCCGTCGTTATGTACTTCGAAAAAACCGAGAAATCATGTCTCTGCTACATGGACTGATGAGTGCCTTACATAAGGTTGCAGGAGATCATACCGAGACACTTATTCCGGGAATGACACACTTGCAGCATGCACAGCCGACGAACTTCGCCTTTCATCTAATGGCCTATGCTTCAATGTTCAAACGTGACTTTGAACGCTTTGAGGACTCACACAGAAGAAATAATATTTCTCCATTGGGATGTGCAGCTCTTGCCGGTACACCACATGATATCAATCGTTACGCTACAGCTGATCAACTTGGATTTGATTCTGTCAGTACTAACTGCCTGGATACGGTTAGTGACAGAGACTTTGCAATCGAGATACTTTTTAACATCTCAATGACAATGATGCATATTTCCCGTTTAGCCGAAGAGATGATTCTCTGGTCTTCGTATGAATTCAAGTTCATCACATTCAGTGATGCCTATTCAACGGGGTCTTCTATCATGCCGCAAAAGAAAAACCCGGATGCGGCAGAACTTCTTCGTGGTAAGAGTGGTCGTGTCTACGGAAACCTCATGAGCCTTCTAACCGTGATGAAGGGGCTTCCTCTTGCTTATAACAAGGACACACAGGAAGATAAGGAAGGTGTTTTCGACAGTGTACGTACGATCGAGATATCGTTAAAAATACTTAGAGAGTCACTGTTGACCTTAACAGTCCACAAAGATAATATGGAAGCAGCATGTAAGGTAGGGCATTTGTCAGCAACAGATCTGGCAGATTACCTGGTCGAACATTGTGATATCCCCTTTAGAGAAGCACACTTTATTACCGGCAAGGCAGTTGCGAAGTCCGAAGAGCTTAATATTGACCTGAGTGACATTTCCTATGAGGACCTCAAGTCTATTGATGAGCGAATCGGGGAGAATGTGATGCCGTATTTAAGCATTAGACATTCGATGAATGCCAGAACATCTGAAGGCGGGACATCAACGGTACGTACGGTTGAACAGTTGGCGAAATTTAATACATGGTTAGAGGAGAACAGATAATGAACGTGAAAATCACGCACCAAGACGGAATGAAGTTTGAAGCGAAGACGGCAAAGTCTTCTTTTGTCATTGATTGTCCGACAATCAGTCCGATAGAGTATTTCTTAGCAGGGATTATCTGCTGTACGGCAACAGATATGGTTATGGTGCCTCAAAAGCAGGGCATAGAAGTTACTGATCTTGTCATTGACGGGGATGTTGTAAGAGCGGAAGAGATGCCGCAAAAGTTCAACAGTTTGCATCTGGACTATAGTTTCAACTCATCTGCAGAAGATGAACTTGCCGCACGATGGGTGATGGCAAGTATCGAGACCTATTGTTCTACGCTCAATACGATTCGCGGTGTGACAAAGATCACATATTCCATTACACACAATGGGAAAAAAATCCGGGACAAAGCCGAGATCATTTCTGGTGAGTCTACGACTGATTTCGGTGCACTTGAGGGCTGTTGTCCTTCGTAGCCGTTATCAGAAGCAAGGCTTTGCTCAAGGCTTGCTTACAAGAATGATGATAGGGTGTTTTTAGCCCACCTCTTTAAAGAATCCTCCTTAAAATTATCAAGCTGTCATATTTTTTTACTTTGATTCAATCATAATCTATACTCTCGAGTGTAGATAAGGAGAGAAGATGATTTATCTTTTTTATACACTGATTGTTTTACTTGGTGTTCTTATTACTGTAGAAGTGATCGGGACTTTAAGAGGAAGAAAGTGGGGTGAAAACCCCTAAAAAAGACTCTTATAGGAAGTCTTTTCTAAACAAAGATCTATAAAAAATCTTTTGGGTCGGCATCTGCAAAGTGCCCCCACGACAGTTTTGTCCCGCCAAGTACATGCCAGTGCAGGTGTTTTACTTCCTGACCGCCATTATGACCGACATTGGTGATCACTCTGTATCCGGATTCTTTGATACCAACCGTTTCAGCTACTTCCTGGATGAAGGATGTCATACCTGCCATTGTTTCAGGAGTGACTTCGTTAAAGCTGTCTACATGAAGTTTAGGGATGACTAGAATATGGGCAGGAGCCTTAGGATTCAGATCGTGAAATGCCATGAAATCATCATTTTCTTTTACAAGGTTGGCTGGAAGTTCACCATTTACAATTTTACAAAATATACACATATTATTTTCCTTTTTTTGCTATAAAAATATTATAACCTAAAAATAAAAAAGTTAGGAATAATTATCGTTAAAGCCGATTGTAATGGATTTTTGCCTATAATCGCGCCAATTATAACCTTAAGAGTTACGTCTCTTAAAGAAGGAACTACTTTGACCGAGTGGATAGAAAAAATTGAATCAGCTGACTCTCCTTCAGTAATTGAAGAGATTCGTGTTGCTATTTTTGGTAAAAAAGGTGTGATGACCAAAGCTTTTGCCGAGATGAAAAATGCAGCAAACGAAGACAAAGCACGCATCGCAAAAGAGTTGAATGAGCAAAAAGCAAAACTTAACACCCTTTTGAATGAAAAAAAAGTTGTTTTAGAGACAGAAGCACTCAAAGAAGCTATGAAGGCGGAAGGTATCGATGTATCACTTTTTTCACCTTCAAGTGAACGAGGTGCAACACACCCTGTAATGGATACGATGGACAGGATCATTGAGTATTTTTCCAACCTTAATTTCTCTGTTGAGACAGGACCTATGGTCGAAGACGACTTTCACAATTTTGAAGCTTTGAACCTGCCTAAGTACCATCCTGCACGTGATATGCAAGACACTTTTTATTTTAAGGATGAATCGCTTCTGCGTACCCATACCTCTCCGGTTCAGATCCGTACGATGATGAATACACAGCCTCCAATCCGTATGATTGCCCCGGGTTCTGTATTCAGACGTGATTTTGATATTACACATACACCGATGTTTCATCAGATTGAAGGATTATTGGTGGATGAGAAGGGGAAGGTCTCTTTTGCAAACCTGAAGTTTATTCTTGAAGGCTTTTTACATCATATGTTTGGTGATGTCGATGTACGTTTCCGCCCTTCTTTCTTTCCATTTACGGAACCTTCTGCAGAAGTTGATATCTCGTGTATCTTTTGTGGAGGAGAAGGGTGCCGTGTATGTTCTAAGACCGGTTGGCTGGAAGTACTGGGATGCGGGATCGTCGATCCGAATGTCTTCAATGCAGTCGGCTATAAGGATGTGAGCGGTTATGCCTTCGGTTTGGGTATTGAGCGTTTTGCGATGCTGATTCATCAAATCCCGGACTTGCGATCTCTGTTTGAAGGCGATGTTAGACTATTGGAGCAATTTAGATGATTATTACAAAAAGCTGGTTGAACGAGTGGATCGATATTGAAGATAAAAGCGGTGATGAACTTTGTAAGACATTTAATGCCATTGGTCTTGAGGTTGATAGACATGAAGTCTACAAGATTCCGAATAAAATCGTTGTAGGTAAAGTACTTTCATGTGAGAAACACCCTGATGCGGACAAACTCAATATTTGTCAGGTCGATATCGGTACAACAACCCGTCAGATCGTCTGTGGTGCAGCAAATGTACGCCCTGATATTTATGTTGCGGTTGCGATGATAGGTGCTGAACTTCCTGGAGGTTTGAAGATTAAACCTGTAACACTTCGCGGTGTCGAGTCTGTAGGTATGATCTGTTCATCGACCGAATTGGGACTTCCTCCTTTGGAAGACGGGATCATGGTCCTCGATGAGAGTATCGGAAAGCTGAACCTCGGAGATGAACTGAGTGAAAACCCTTATTTGAATGACGAACTTATCGAACTTGAACTGACGGCCAACCGTGGTGACTGTTTAAGTATCAACGGAGTAGCCCGTGACCTTTCTGCGGCTTATGATATTGAATTGAAAGAACGTCAAAAGTCGACAGATGAAGAGAAGCAGGTCGGTATCGGACGTATCCTGCATCTTAATCATGATCAGCAGACAGATGTGAACCTGATGTACAAGGCAGTTAAAAAGAATGACTTCACTCTGCCGGTACTTTTACGCCTTCGTCTGTCAATGATTGAAGAGAAGTGTCAGTCATCAATCGATGCGCTTCTGTTTTATGCAACGTACAGTTCTGGTGTCATCTTGCGTGCCTATGGATACAGTGCCTTCCCTATGAACCAGGATAAGGCGCATATTACACTTGAAGTCGATGAAAACGGCTATGTGATCACGCGTGGTAATGAAAAGGCTTCGACTGTGGGGATCATTCAGTATGATGAATCACGTGTGAGCCCGGAAGATGAGATCGTGATCTTGGAAGCTTCATACATCCATCCTGATACGATTTCCAGAAAGATGGCAGAACACAAGATCGAAAATGGTCCGCTCTTTTACAGGACATCACGTGGTTCCGAACCTAACCTGGATTTTGGACTGGAATATTGTCAGGAGCTCTTTAATACTTATGCAAAGACTGAGATCTACGGTGGTAGTCTCGAATTAGTCTCACCGTTTGAGGAGACAGTATTGCATATGAGTATCGAAGATATCAATAATATCATCGGTATGGAGGTAGAGAAGACACATGTGACACAACTGCTTAAGAACCTTGGGTTTAGTATGCTCAAATCCCAGGTTGGTCAGATCGTTGTCGGTGTGCCTCAGTTCAGACATGATATCTCCCATGATCAGGATATTGTAGAAGAGATCGTGCGTCTCATCGGTATTGACAATATCCCGTCAAAGGCTTATTCATTTACTGAAAAAGCCCATACCCAAGATGCAAGTGGATTTTTTGCCAAACGTAAACATTATCGCCAGCGTGCAGCTGATTGCGGTTTCTTTGAATCGGTACAGTTCGTCTTTAATGAAAGAGCCAAATTGCAAGAGTTCGGCTTTGATGTGGTTGAAGAAAAACTTGACCTGCTAAATCCGATTGCAGGGACCTTGGATACATTGCGTTCAACGCTTCTGTTAGGACTGTTGGATGCCTCAAGTGCCAATATGAAAGTCGGACGTAAGCAGGTGAAGCTTTTTGAGGTCGGATCGGTCTTCGATACTCAACGTAATGAGTCAATCAATATGGCCTTTGCATTTTCAGGGCAAGATAGCAGTGAAAGTATCATGAATCACGGCAAACCGGATGCTATCGGTTTTGCAGGCTTTGTGCAGAACATATCTAACGTCATCGGAAACTTTGAGCTTCGTCAGACTGAACTAAAGCATGGGCTGGCGCATCCTTATCAAAGTGCTGAGATCGTTATTGACGGTAATGTGGTCGGGACATTGTTCAAGTTACATCCGACGGTACAAAAGGCGTATGATTTAGAGAGTACCTATCTGTGTGAGATCAGTTTTGATTCCCTTAAGTACAAACTTGATGTCTTCACATCGTATTCCAAGTACCAAGCTTCCTACAGGGACCTTTCTGTCGTCATCCCTAAGTCATTGAAGTATGCGGAACTCAGAGGTGTTATTCAAGAAGCTCAAACGCCTGAAGTGGTCCGTTTCTATCCTGTGGATACCTATGAAAGTGAAGAACTGGGTGATAATATGAGTCTGACGCTGCGCTTTATGCTTCAGTCTGAAGAGAGGACGTTGGAAGAGGAAGATATCACCTCTTCAATGGATTCGATCCTCACAGCACTTAATGACAAATTGGGGATTGTGTTACGATGATGACGGCAACCGTTTATTCGATTACTGAGGGCTTTACACTTAAATGTGATGCCATTGCACCGGATAAGTCGATCTCGCATCGTTCGGCGATGTTTTCTCTGTTGGCAAAGGGTGAATCTGTCGTCGAGAACTTTTTACGTGCCGAAGATACGATGAATACACTTCAGATTGTAAAAGATCTGGGCGCAAAGGTCGAAGATGACGCTCAAGTCATTCGAATCAGTTCAAATGGTATTCAAGAGCCTTTCGACATCCTGGACTGCGGGAATTCCGGTACGGGGATGCGTCTTTTTTGTGGTCTTTTAGCTTCAGCGAAGGGTCATTTCATTTTGACGGGTGATGAGTATTTAAAACGCCGTCCGATGAAGCGCGTCACGAAACCTTTAAAAGACATCGGTGCTTTCTTAGATGGAAGAAATGAAGGTGATCTCGCACCATTGAGTATTAGAGGGGGCAGCCTAAAAGCCTTTGATTATACCTCTCAAATTGCTTCTGCCCAAGTCAAATCGGCTATGATATTAGCAGCGCTGTCAGCTGATGGAGAGTGCTCCTATACTGAACCGGAACTGAGTCGTGACCATACCGAGCGTATGCTTAAAGGTATGGGTGCCGAACTTGAAGTTACAGACTTGACGACAAGGATAAAACCGCTTAAAGGTCTTTTGGAACCTCTGCATATCCGTGTTCCTGCAGACCCCTCGTCAGCATTCTTCTTTGCTGTTGCAGCGGCGATCACTCCTGGATCTGAAGTGTTGATTGAAGGGGTGACCTTCAACCCGACACGTATTGAAGCATTTAAAGCCCTGGAGCGAATGGGTACACAGATCAGTTATGAGCTTAAAGATGAGAAGTATGAACCGATCGGTGATATCCGTGTAAAATATGCCCCACTGAAGGCGATCACAGTCGAAGATAATATCTCCTGGCTGATCGATGAACTTCCCGCACTGTCTATCGCTATGGCCTGTGCTGAGGGTACAAGCACGATCAAGAATGCGGAAGAGTTGAGGGTAAAAGAGAGTGACCGGATATCAAGTGTCGTGGATAACCTTAATAACTGTGATATCAAGACAACCGAATTTGAAGACGGGTATACCGTGACAGGTGGTACACTTCAACCTGCGTTGATCAATTCGTATGGTGACCATAGGATCGCTATGAGTTTTGCTATCGCAGGACTTAGATGTGGGATGAAGATCGAGGATATTGATTGTATTCAAACTTCATTTCCAAATTTTTTCGATATTCTCAATGAGATCACGAAAGTAGAGTTGTAAGATGAATGTGAAGTTGGCTGAGAACTACGGGTTTTGTTTTGGTGTCAAGCGTGCTATCAAAATTGCTGAAGAGAACGTAGGATCAGCGACGTATGGCCCATTGATTCACAATAATAAAGAGATTGACCGCCTTAAAGAGGATTATAAAGTCTCACTGGTAGAAGATATTTCGACATTTAAGCCGGGAGATAAAGCGGTTATCAGAACACACGGTATTCCTAAGAACGAATTAGCTTCTCTTCATGAAAAAGAGATCGAAGTGATTGATGCGACGTGTCCTTATGTTACCAAGCCTCAGCAGATCTGTGAAGAGATGAGTAAAGAAGGATATGATATCGTCATCTTTGGTGATGCCCAGCATCCAGAGATTAAAGGTGTCATGTCATATGCACAAAACGGTGCAACAGTTGTCGAAAGTGTTGATGCACTTGAAGGGAAACACTTTAAGGACAAGATCGCAGTCGTAGCGCAGACAACACGTAAGGTCGATGAGTTTATGAAGGTCTGCAACTATCTCATACGCTCACATAAAGAGGTGCGTGTCTTTAATACGATCTGTAATGCGACCTTTGACAATCAAGACGCTGTACGTAAACTTGCGAAAGAGACCGATGTTATGGTGATCATTGGTGGGCGAAACTCATCAAATACCAAGCAGCTGCATTCGATCGCAAAAGAGGATTGTCCGGACAGTTATCTCGTTGAAGGACCAGATGATCTGGATGCCTCATGGTTTGTATCAAAAAAAGAGTGTGGTATCAGTGCAGGGGCATCTACTCCTGACTGGATCATTATGCAGGTGATGGAAAAGATCAAGGAACTTTCGGCTTAAAAGTCGAAAATATCGTCCATATCCCCTTCCTCTTCTTCCGGTGGAACGATCAATGTAATGATCTGCTGTATACTCAATGCTGTCGGTTCATGAATGTGGTGAGAGTTCTTCATGGCAAGGCTTTCGACCTGAAAACGTTCGATATAACGTTCAATATCTGAACTCACTGCGTCAAAGAGCATTAACACACTGTCGGCATTTGTCTCCATTAATCTTAAAAAGGCATCCAGGTTGTTCTCCATAGTACTTGCAAGTTCGGTAAAGCTCGTCGACAGAAGGTCCAGATAAGGCGAATAGTAGACAAATATGGATGAAGCTTTATAGAGACCCTTGATAATAGCATGGATCTCGTTGATATCATTATCCGTTTCAAACCGGGAGATGACCTCAGGTATTTCGGTGAAGATCTCACTCAAGTCTGCACAATGATCAGATAAGAACAGTACGTTTTCAACACCTTCATCTTCATCTTCTTTAAAATAATCGGTCAGAAGCTCCTGATCAAGTTCTCCTGTGATATTCTCAATGACCTCCTGGGTCTCTTCTTTAGCCAGACAGGCATTCTTTTCCTGTATCAGGTCTTCAAGCTGATTGTGCTTGGTCTGGATGGTATGAGCAGATGAACGGAGCTTTTTGATCTGTTCTTCCAAGAGGGCGTTCTTGTCATTGAGTTCTTCGATAAGCTGTAGATTGATGATCTGTGTATAGGCATCGCGGCAGACCGGATAGAGAGCAGTGACCAAATCCTCCATATGCATAGGTTTCAGTATAAAACCATTGGCACCTGCTTGAATAAGATCGATAAGGATATGAGATTCATCATGTGCGGAGACAATGACGATCTTCTGCTCGGAATTTATCTCTCGGATCTTTTTCGACATCTCTATGCCATTCATCTTAGGCATATTTACATCACTGATGACGAGATCATAAAAATTGTCATTGTACTTTTGCAGACCGACACTCCCGTTTTCTGCAGTATCGATATTTTTAAATAACATCTTAAACAGGGTCTCTGTTTCATTTCGGAGGTTCTCATCATCTTCAACATACAAGACATTAAGATCATTTGAGTATTTGTGCAGGTCCTTGATCGAATACATATGCCATCCTGAATAATATATGTTTAAAATCGTTGTTTATAATGTTAGCATGCAATATGTAAAAGTAGCTTAACTGTGTGATCTATTCTTCAAGAGGTGAAAATTTCCTGTATATAAATATAATTTTCACAAACATCGCCAGATATAAAGCTCCACCAAGGAAAAACTGGGTATAATTTGCAAATTTTTATAATCAGGGTGCCCTTAACGGGTTCCCATAACAAAGGGATATTTGTATGGCTCAAGAGCTCGAATCAATGGAAGAAGAAAACTTTGCGGCGATGTTTGAAGCATCAGAAAAACGTGCTGAGGAATCAAATCGTATAGCTGACGGCGTAATCGTAGAGATCCAAGATGATAAAGCACTCGTAGATGTGGGTGAAAAACTAGAGGGTATTTTATACCTAAATGAGATTCAAGACGAATCAGGTGAATTAAAATACAAAGTGAACGACACGATTCAGGTGATGGTAATGGGATATCGTAACGAACGTCCTAAGATCTCTCACAAGAAAGTGATGGAACAACTTAAGACTTTAGAATTTATCAAAGCTCATAAAGACAACTATGAAGACCTTATTGTTGAAGGTACGATTATCAAGAAAAATCGTGGTGGATATATTGTTGAAGCAGATGAAGTCAACTTCTTCATGCCACGTTCACTTGCAGCACTTAAAGATGATGACAGTGTTGTCGGACGTAAAGTTAAAGCAGCTGTGATCAAGATCGATGAAGATGAGAACTCTATTGTACTTTCACGCCGTAAACTTCTTAATGAAGACCGTAAAAAGCGCAAGCAGATCATTGATGCACTTCTTGAAGATGATGTTGTTGTTGAAGGAACGATCAAGAAGATCACTTCGTATGGTATGTTCGTTGATGTTGGTGGTGTTGACGGTCTTGTTCACTATAACGAGATCTCATACAAAGGGCCGGTAAACCCGTCAAAATATTATAAAGAGGGTGATGTCGTTCAGTGTAAAGCTATCGCATATGATAAAGACAAACGCCACCTTTCTCTCTCTATCAAAGCAGTTATGTCTGATCCATGGGAAGAGGTAGAGTCTGAACTGGATGAAGGCGATACAATCACAGTAACGGTTTCCAATGTTGAGCCGTACGGTGTATTTGTTGATCTTGGAAACGATATTGAAGGTTTCCTGCATGTCTCTGAGATCACGTGGGACAAGAACATCAAATCACCTAAAGACTATCTTGAAGTTGGACAAGAGATTGATGTTGAGGTGATCGAGATCGATTCTAAGAAACATAAACTACGTGTTTCATTGAAATCACTTCTTCCAAAACCGTTTGATGAATTCGTCAAGACATCTCGTGAAGGTGACATCGTTACAGGTACAGTGACGACACTGACTGACTTCGGTGCATTTGTCCGTATTGGAAGTGTTGAAGGTCTATTACATAATCAAGACTGTTCATGGGATAAAAACACTAAAGCTAAGGACCTATTCAAAGTAGGTGACGAGGTTGAAGTCAAGATCGTTAAGATCAACCGTGATGAAGAGAAGATCTCTCTTAACCGTAAAGCACTTCTTGAAAGCCCGGTTGACAAGTTCGCTAAAGAGCATAAGGTCAATGAGATCGTTAAAGGTAAAGTCCGTGACGTAAAAGATTTCGGAGTATTTGTCTCATTAGAAGGTGACATGGATGCACTTATCCGTAATGAAGACCTAGACCCATTGGTAGCAGAAGAGCTTAATCCGGGTGATGAGATCGAAGCAGCGATCGCTGTTATTGATGTCAAACGTGACCGTGTTCGTCTTTCTGTGAAAAAACTTCAACGCCTTAAAGACCAGGATGCTTT
Source organism: Sulfurimonadaceae bacterium (assembly GCA_041546465.1). GTDB lineage: Bacteria > Campylobacterota > Campylobacteria > Campylobacterales > Sulfurimonadaceae. Next base: position 7,017 of record JBFEWG010000005.1, on the reverse strand, counting down.
AGCTGAAGTGAATGCACAAAATGACGAGTCGAACTCTTTAGGTGATCTTATTAAAGACCAGCTGAAGTAAGCAAAAATGCACACGATGCTTGCAAAATGGCTCTTTCCGGCAATATTTGTCGGAGTGGCTGTTTTTTTGATTTACTTTTTGATTCAGGTCAATCAAACAGATGCAGGCATCTATGATGAAAAAGCAGATATCCCCCAAGCACAACAACTGCCTGAAATTCCCAGTCGTGAAAAATGGATTGAACGTTTTTCAGATCATGAGAATCAGGGCTACTTTTATCCTGTTACTGAGATCTATGTTGAAGTCGATCTGAAAGAACCACCTAAAAAGACAACGACATATCAGCTTAAAGCTGGAGATTTGGATCCTTATCAGATATTTTGTCTTAAAGAGGTGCTGCAACATTATCAGGTCAAATATATGTTTGAGCAGAATAAAGATGATATCAAGCTTCTTATTTATTCAAAAAATTTGAATCAATTGAAGTCTATAGTGAAATCATTGAAAAATTATGCTATAAATGCAAGCATAATTAAAGTCGTACGTTAAATTGTATTGAAAGCTTTAAAGCTAAGGTTTTCAATACAATTTATATATTGAGTAGAAGGAAATTTTATATGTCAAAGCCTAAAGTAGTAGTTTGTGACCATATTCATCAAGCCGGTCTTGAAATGCTTGAAAATGATGATCAGATCGAGTATGTATTTGCCGCAGACGTCGATAAGACAGCTCTCTTAGATGTCATCGCGACAGCTGATGTTGCTATCACACGTAGTTCGACAGATGTAGATGATAAGTTTCTTGCTGCTGCCAAGAATATGAAGGCGGTTGTACGTGCCGGTGTTGGTGTTGATAACGTTGATATAGACGGTTGTTCAAAAGAGGGGATCATCGTCATGAATGTACCGACTGCCAACACTATCGCAGCAGTTGAATTGACAATGACACATATGCTTTCATGTATGCGTATGTTCCCATACTCACATGATCACCTTAAAAACCAGAGAATCTGGAAGCGTGAGAAATGGTACGGACATGAGTTGAAAGGCAAGCGCCTGGGTATTATCGGTTTCGGTAATATCGGTAGCCGTGTAGGTATCCGTTCAAAAGCCTTTGAGATGGACGTAGTGGCATATGACCCGTATATCTCTTCGTCGAAAGCGACAGATCTTGGTATCGAGTACACTGAGAACTTTGAGGATATTCTTGCTTGTGACATCATTACGATCCATACGCCGAAAACCAAAGAGACATTGAATATGATCGATGAGGCAGAGATCGCAAAGATGAAAGACGGTGTCGTGCTTGTCAACTGTGCACGCGGTGGTCTTTATAACGAAGAAGCACTCTATAACAACCTGAAATCAGGAAAGATCCGTTTTGCAGGTATTGATGTATTCAATAAAGAGCCGGCTACAGATCATCCTCTTTTAGACCTTGATAATATTGTCGTATCACCTCACCTGGGTGCAAACACATTTGAATCTCAATATAACATCGGTACACAGGCAGCAGCTCAGGCATTGAATGCTGCTAAAGGGATAGAGTTTAAAAATGCATTTAATCTTCCGATTGATGAGAACAAGATCCCATCTTTTGTCAAACCGTTCCTGGAACTTGCACAGAAGACGGCTTTCCTGGCTGCACAGACAAACAAAGCACCGATCAAGTCTATCAAAGTATCTGCAGAGGGTGACATTGCAGCTTACCTGAAGTCACTGATGACCTTTGTTACGGTAGGTGCTCTGACTGAAGCCCTGGGTGAAAAGATAAATTATGTCAATGCCGAGTTTGTTGCAAAAGACCGTGGTATTCTGCTTGATTTTGAAGAAGAGGCAAATACAAGTATCTACAAGAACAAAATCACTGTAAAAGTGACGACAGAGAAAGATGTTATCTCTATCTCTTCAACGATTTTTGATGAAGGCGTACAGCGAATTGTAGATATCAACGGGTTTGATCTGGATATCGAACCTAAAGGTAATATGATTATCTTTAAAAACACGGATGTACCGGGTGTTATCGGTCATGTCGGTACGACATTGGCTAAACATGATGTGAACATTGCCGACTTCCGCCTTGGACGTAACAATGATCAAGCTTTGGCTGTCATCATCGTTGACTCAAAAGTCTCTAAAGAGACGCTTCAAGAGCTTTCAGAACTTGATGCATGTATCAGCGTGGATTACGCACGCCTGTAATCAATTTTTTATGACTCTCCTTATACTGGACAGTCATCCTTCGTTTTAATCTTTATACAGAGATGCTTTGTTCCGGCCATTACTCTTGGCCGTATAAAGTGCTTCGTCGGCTCCCTTGATAATATCACGAACTTCTACTTTCTCCCCATCGGGATGAACAATATAGATACCCAATGAGACAGTGACCCACTTATGAGGGCTCTTACTGTGTTCAATGTGTCTGCTTTCTACACTATGTAAAACATTTCTTGACCATGAGGTGACGTCTTCGATGTTACTGGTACTGCTGATAATACCGAACTCTTCACCACCGAGTCGATATACACTTTCATGTGAACGGCTAAAACACTCCTGCAGGGTCTCTGCGACATCTTTAAGTGTCTGGTCACCTTTTAAGTGTCCGTATGTGTCATTGTATTGTTTAAAATAATCTATGTCCAAAAAGAAAAAGACAAGATACTTGTTGTCACGTTTGGCACGGTTCATCTCCTTTTTCAGTGTTTTCTCAAACTTACGTCGGTTCAGGAGCCCTGTCAAGGGGTCTCTGTTCAACATGCTTTTTGTCTCGTCAATTTTCTTTCTTTGGTGTTTTAAACGGGATATACTCCATTCACTTACGGTATAAAGAAAGAGAAAGATAACAAAAATAACAAGGGCAATGATTAACATGTCTTGTTTGACTTTCGTATAGTTGGCTTCAAGCGGAGCACGTAGAACTACCAAAGATGAATGATCACCTTCTTTGAAGTGATAACCGCTTTGCGAGCCGTAACGTTCAATCTGTATGGCAGGTGCGTCTTTGGGATCACCGTGGCACTGCAGGCACCTTTTTTGCATTTTGCCAAAGAAAGTAGCATAGAAAAGGTAAGGTTTGTCATTCTCCTCAATGACGGTGGAAAATTTTTCGGCCTTGTTCAACACCATCTCATTAAAAATATTTTCCTCATACGCTGAAGCTTGGTTTGTAGGATTAATAGGGTTTAATGAGGCATATTTAAAATGGGTGGTCTCTTTTGAACGCTCTAACTGCATAGGGATGGTATAGTCATGAAGTTTTTGTGTTAAAAAGGTACCTGAAGAGAACATCGGATCAGTATAACCAGGACTCAACAAACCTTCATCTTTAAGGCGTTTGATTTCGGGTATATAATGCTTGCGGACGATTTTACGAAGTGCTTGATGGTTGACAAGTGTCTGTTCTATACGTTGTTCAGTCGAATGAATCAGTGTCCGCTGACTTTGAAAATAGTAGATACTGATGACGATGACATAAACTAAAAACATAAAAAAGAAACGAATACTCTTCATCTTTTTGCCTTATGTGTTCAGAATAAGTGTAACATTAATTTATAAAATTTTTCTTTTATTCTTTTAATACCTTCTTATACCAATTTCGGCCGGGACAAAAGACTTCCCTGAAAATACTTGATGCCCATTTCTTCTAAAGCATGTTTGATTGTCTCATCTTCAATATTGTTTGCGATGATTTTGATATCAAGACCTTCGATCATGTTTTGAAGGACAGGGTTGTTCCGTTCCTGTTCACCTTGAAGCATATCGTGCAGGTAATGGCTGTCTATTTTGACATATTCGGGTTTGATCATCTGCAGGTAGTTCAGGTTGCTTCCCTCTTCAATATTAAAACGGTCAATACCGAAATGATGACCGGATGCTTTGAGCAGGTTTGAAAGTGAAACCCCTTCATTGATACAGCTAAGGAGGCTGTGGTTGGATATCTCAAAATTCAGTACGCGCTCTTTGGGAATGCTGGCCAGACGCTCTTTCAGCCATTGAATGGCATCAGGGTCTTTCAGGAACTGTGCCGAGATGTTGATGGCTATCGTTTTATCCTGGATAAGAGGTTCTTTGAGTACATGATTGATGACATTCTGATCCAGTTTGGTATCGAGCCCCATCTTGTGGACAAGAGGGATGAAGTCTCCAGCTTCATGAAGGTTCTTGTCCTCATCAAAGAGCCGTACATAAGCTTCGGCATGCAGGATATTGTCCTCATTGTCATACACGTCTTGTAAGGCAAGGGCAATGGAGTGCTCTTTGATCCTGTTCTCGATGATCTCGCGTTGAAGCGAATGTACCGGTGTGTCCTCATCCGTGGTATAGCTGATAGTGTTCTTCTGAGCACGCTGGAGTGATTTTTCTATGTGGGAGATAAGTGTCGAAGCACTGTCGTTGAGACCATAGTCTACCTGTACCAGCTTGATGGCGCAGTCACATTCAGGTATGGACGCACGTTCGAGTGTTATGATGGATTGGGCCAGGAGTTCATCCGCATGTATCTCGATATCTTCTTTTTGCAAGCCCGGAAAGACCATACAGAACTTTGTACCGTCGATTCGTGCAATAAGCACATCGTCCGCTTGTGAGATTCTCGCTTTGATATGGTTGGCAAGTTCTTGGATGAGGGCGTTGACCTTCTCATGACCCACACTGTTGTTCGCTTCAGCAATACCGTCAAAGTAGAGAGTGAGAATAACACCGCTGGAATCGGCTTCCTGAGAGGCAATGAACTCATTGATCTTCTGTTCAAAGAAGTTTCGATTGCCCAAAGAGGTCAAGGTGTCGGTATAGAGTACTTTATGATAGTTTTGAACAGAAGCAGCTTCTCTTTCAAAGATCTCCTTGACCTTTGTCACCATCTTGTTCATCGCAAGGGTGACTTGTTTGAACTCGGTCGTATTGGGGATGTTCTCATTGATAATAAAATTGTTGTCACTTACGGCTTCGGCCTGCTCTTCAAGTCTTTGCAGTGAAGAGAGGATAAGCTTTAAGAGAAAGAACAGCAGCGCAAACGTGATAAAGGCGATAAGAAGAAAGACCTCTAAGAGTTCAAGGAAGTTTTCATAGAGCTTTTCATGTGCACTGTCTTCCAATGAGGTGATTTGAAGCTGACCGATCGGATTCCATCCGGCAGAGACATTGGCCGAGGCAACAGGAGTATCAAAGCTGTAGAGTTGTGCAAACCAGGAAGGGATGTCCAGCGGGGACTCTTCTTTTGTCCGTTTAAATAGTGTCTGCTCATTGTTGTCCAAAAGCGTTATCTCTTTGTAATATCCACTGTCAAACACTGCATTGATCATCGTGGACATGGTGTTGACATCCCCCTTGGCATTGGAAAGTGAGAGGCTTAATGAAGCCGCACTGTTTTGGGCATTGGTGTAGAGCTCTTCTTGTGCATACTTCTTGGCTGAATGAAAGTTTAGTGTCATAACGGAGAGAATGACGACAGATAAAAACAGTGACATGACAATCGTGATCTGTTTGAAGAGACTCATAGTTTATTCCTTTTTACGCGCTTTATTAGTTTTTCCCACTTCTTATGGGTGTTTTTGTCTGATTGGCTGAGTTGTTTCAGGGTATTCGCATTAAAGTTGTACACCGGTGTCAAATCGGCTCGTTGTGATGCTTTCAGGAGTTTCGGGTTGATATTGTCCAGGATAAGAGGATCCGCTTCGGGAGCCTCAAAGTAACTCAGGACCATATGGGGCTGCTTGAACTCCGTAGAGTTGACATAGGTGAAATAGAGCTTTTTTGGGTCGACATCGAGGGTGACAAGGGCGAAGTATTTCGCGATGACATAATCTTCACTGTCCCCTTTGTTACGGGCTAAAAACTCCAAGGGGGTCGCCCAGTAGTCATCCCGTTTCCAGTTGGTTATATCACTTTCATAGCTTATGTTGTTGAAAAACCCGTTGACCAGGTCAAGTTTGTTGTTCAGGTTGAGATGTTCCGCCTGTCTTAACATCTTGTTATAGCTAAGGTAACGGCTGACGACCATACCGCTGTATTTGCGTTCAGCTTTTTTCATGACCTTCTCGGGAATGGGCCCGCCATTGAAAGCAAGAAGGGTGGATAGAAAAAACAATATTATAAAACTTAATAATTTCATGGGTTATTCTAGCATTATTTTTAAATTTTCAAAATATTTTTCAGGGTTTTGAGAAAAAAAATAATTTAATGAGTCTTCTGCAGAGGCTTGGCGGTAAAAGCTTTGTGATTCAGTACATTTTAGATAAAATTCCAAAAACAATAATTAATTTGATGAGGATATGCAATGGCAACCATCGGAATGGGTGATATTAAAAAAGGTGTTCGTTTAGAGATCACAGGTGTACCGTACAAGGTAGTGGAATTCCAACATGTTAAACCAGGTAAGGGTGCAGCTTTTGTACGTTGTAAGGTAAAAAGCTTTTTAAATGGCAAGGTTGTCGAGAAGACGATCCATGCCGGTGACAAGTTCGAGGTTCCGAATATGGAGCAAAAAACGATGCAATACCTTTATGATGATGGTGAGATGTACCAGTTCATGGACAACGATACGTATGATCAGCTGGGCCTTTCTTACGAGCAGTGTGATGAGGCGAGTAAATGGTTCAAAGACGGTATCAACGTAGAAGTCAGCTTCCATAACGGTAAAGCGATCGGTGTCGAGGCTCCAGCTACGATGGAACTTGAGATCACTGAGACTGGTCCTAAAGACAAAGGTGACACGGCAAGCGGTTCTAAAAAACCGGCGACACTTGAGACAGGTGCAGTTGTGCAAGTACCTTATCATATCCTCACAGGTGATATCATCAAGGTCAACACGGTTGACGGTGAATACCTCGAAAAAGTAAAATAAGCTCTTTTTCAACATGAGAATATGAAAATCATTTTGATTTTCTGTTCTCACTTCCTCTTCTTTCCTTTGACCCTCTCGTAAGTTTTCAATACAAGTTTCTTTATCAGTGATGACAAATCACATCATCCGCTTAGATAAGCCGGTTTGAACACAATATCGGTATCTAG
>JBFEWG010000134.1:0-5284 GCA_041546465.1 Sulfurimonadaceae bacterium | reverse complement strand
TTCTTAGTCTCGATAATCATAGCACTCTCTATTGAAACGTTGATGGTTGTCTTTAAAATAGTACTGGATGATTATCAAAACATGTTGTCTGCATTTTACCTGCTAATAGGTACTACGATCATGTTTGTTGGTTTGGCATACTTTCAAAAAACGATAAGATCCGATGTAAAAAATGAACAAGAGAAAGAATAAGGAGGAACCATTAACTATAGAGTTCTCATTCTAAATTATAAATATTTTTATATATCGTTGCTTTCAATATCATTACTTTTTTCTGGTTGTGCATACAAAAAAAACTTCAAACCCATTACACGAAATAAATCTGAATTGAAATACAATCGTATTGGATGTATACTACCTGTTTCTCAAGGGATAATTACTGACGATATTGATCCTAAAGCACTAACAGGTGCTGGCCATGGAGTCAGTTCGTGCATTTTACCACCTTCATTTAATCAATCAGGTTTTTTAGTAACTATTGCATATTTTATCGTCTGTGCGCCTATAGGTGCGACTGTAGGAGCGATACAGGGTACATATAAGTCATCTCAACTGAAATCACTAAAAGAAGATCATGGCACATTACAAGCCAGATTAAACTTGAAATCTCTTAATCAAAAAATGCAGCAAGTCGCCATAGATTATGCACAAGAAAATCAATTGAATCTTGAATATATCCGGCCTGAACCTATACTGTTCAACGATGATAATACTACGAATTATGCCTATTTAGCATCCAAAGGTATAGATACTGTAATTGAATTTGATGTTAATAATGTACTATTAGATGAAACAGGTATGTCTGATCTTCCAATTTTTTTAACATTGAATATAAACAGTAAACTTGTGCGAACATCTGATGGCAGTGTCTTAAATCAAATTGATGAAAAGATCCGTACTAGAAAGTATCCGTATCAAGAATGGATTAAAAATGATTTTCAGTTGCTACAAAGAGAATTGAACGAGATTCTCGAGGCAATTGTGACCGCTACCATTGATGAATATTTACTTGTTTATTACCCTACACTTTCAGAAGAACTCGCAGCATTGAATAAATCTGTAAAACAGTCTGAAGAAAATTCCTTGGACACTGGTCAGGCTGAAAATAGAAATCGTAAATCAAAACTGCCTCAAAGACACGCACCCTATTATGTATTAGAACCCTATTCTCCTGAACCAACGTTCCGCATGGGTGATATAAGAGAAATGTTTTCAGAAAAATATGAATACCCTGTCATGGGTTCATTCCAACAATTTTCTTTGTTAAATGAACAACAACCAATGTTTAAATGGGAAAAATTTCCATGGGAACATGATCAAATTTCGCAAGAATCTTTTATTGATATAGTTTATGATCTAGAGGTTTATGATTATTCAGATGGTTCTTTAATATATCTTCGAAGAAGTCTAAAGACTAATCAGCACAAGATGGAAATTGAACTAAATTCAAACAAAAAATACTTATGGACAGTTAGAGCAAGGTTTAAACTCGACGGACAAAGTAGAGCTACTGAATGGGGAGGCTTTTATTCTTGGCATCATCCGGCATGGACATTTTTACAGACCAGCGATGACTGGAATATACCAGATTGGTCTTTTCAAAAAAAGAGATACTTTTATTATCCGTTTATTGTCATTGAAGAGTAGTATTTTGTTGACCAATGAAAAATTTATTTTAGGGGATTTATAAAAAGTGGCGGACAGATAGGGATTCGAACCCTAGGAGGTATGACCCTCGCCGGTTTTCAAGACCGGTGCATTCAACCAGGCTCTGCCATCTGTCCAGATATGTAGCCTAGCAGTTTATATTGTTGTTGGAGGCGCCACCCGGATTTGAACCGGGGATAGAAGCTTTGCAGGCTCCGGCCTTACCACTTGGCGATGGCGCCATTCGCTCGGTTAGACTTCGAGCTATGGTGCCCGGAGCCGGACTTGAACCGGCACAGTATTGCTACCGGGGGATTTTAAGTCCCCTGCGTCTACCAATTTCGCCATCCGGGCGGACTGTTTTTAACAACAATACTCAAGATTTCAAAAAATCTTCAATATTACAAATAAATGGAGCGGGAAACGAGGTTCGAACTCGCGACCCCAACCTTGGCAAGGTTGTGCTCTACCGCTGAGCTATTCCCGCACATTTTGTTTGTGGATGGGAATTCTATCAAAACATATCTTAAATGTAAAGTAGTTTTTGCCATTTTTGAGTATTTTTATCAAATTTTTTCATATTTATTATAATGAATGAGCGCTAAGCCCTGCCAAAGGGCAAAAATTCGATATAATCACGCTAATTATAAACATTATTAAAAGGATTTGTATGCGTAGTGATATCATCAAACGCGGATTTGACAAAACGCCTCACCGTTCACTTTTACGTGCGACAGGACTAAAAGATGAAGACTTCGACAAACCATTCATTGGTGTTGCCAACAGTCATATCGATATTATCCCGGGACATTTTTTCCTTCAAGAGTACGGACGAATCGTAAAGGAGGCTATCCGTGAAGCGGGCGGTGTACCGTTTGAGTTCAACACTATCGGTGTCGATGACGGTATTGCGATGGGCCACGACGGGATGCTTTATTCTCTTCCTTCACGTGAACTTATTGCCGACTCTATCGAGACGGTGATGAATGCGCATAAACTTGATGCCATGATCTGTATCCCAAACTGTGACAAGATCGTTCCGGGTATGCTCATGGGAGCACTTCGTGTTAATGTCCCTACTATTTTCATCTCTGGTGGTCCGATGAAAAAAGGTCTTAAAGCAGATGGAACACCAATTGATCTTGCAACGGCATTTGAAGCAGTAGGCAAACATGCTGAAGGCAAGATGAGTGATGAAGAACTTAAAGAGATTGAGTGTGAGGCTTGTCCTTCAGGTGGATCATGTTCGGGGATGTTTACAGCGAACTCTATGAACACGCTATGTGAGGCTATGGGTGTGGCTCTTCCAGGAAACGGTACAGTACTTGCGATGACACCGGAACGTATCGAGATGGTTAAAACAGCAGCAAAACGTATCGTTGAAATCGCTAAGATGGAAGACTCTTCAAAATTCAAAATGCGTAATGTTCTTAACCATAAAGCAATCAACAACGCCTTTGTAATCGACATGGCTATGGGTGGTTCATCAAACACGGTACTTCACCTGCTTTCGATCGCAAAAGAAGCCGAAGTAGATTTTGATATTGCTGATATCAATAAAATTGGAGAAAAAGTAGCTCACATTGCAAAGATCTCTCCATCACTCTCTACCGTGCACATGGAAGATATCAACAATGCCGGTGGTGTTAACGCTGTAATGAAAGAGGTTACACGCCGTCAAGACCACGTCCTTGACACCTCTGCTCTTATGATTACGGGTGAGACCTTAGGCGAGCGTATTGCAAATGCTGAAATCAAAGATACTAACATTATTCATACTAATGAAAATGCTTTCTCTCCGGTAGGTGGCCTGTCAATTCTTTTTGGTAACCTGGCTGAAGAAGGTGCCGTTGTTAAAACTGCCGGAATTGCTCCAGGAATGCGCCAGTTCAAAGGTACAGCTGTTTGTTTTAACTCACAGCAAGAAGCGATCGCTGGTATCATGGGTCATAAAGTAAAAGCTGGTGATGTCGTCGTTATCCGTTATGAGGGTCCAAAAGGCGGTCCGGGTATGCAAGAGATGCTTGCTCCTACCTCTCTTATCATGGGTATGGGCCTGGGCGAATCAGTTGCACTAATCACTGATGGTCGTTTCTCCGGTGCTACGCGTGGTGCTTCTATCGGTCATGTCTCTCCAGAAGCTGCCGAAGGTGGACTTATAGCACTCATCGAAGATGGTGATGAGATCGAGATTGATGTCGATACTCACTTACTTCAACTTAATGTTGACTATGAAACACTTGAACGACGTAAACATAACTTTACACCGGTTAAAAAAGAGATCACGTCTAAATGGCTAAAACGCTATAGCCTACTTGTTTCAAATGCTTCAAACGGTGCAGCACTGAAAACAGAACTTTAAACGGATCTTCCGTTTAAAGCATCTCAAAATCTATCTCACACTCCAACTCTGTAAAACGTTGTTCTAACAGGTTCTCTATCGTCTGCAATACCTGTGCACACAATTTTTCATTGGCAGCTGCATAAACGATAGCCAACTCTGCCTCTTTGGGATATTCAGAACTGATATCAAGAACAGATACATTCATCTTTTTTAATGCATCTTTTATACGGTTAAGAACCGAACGCCTTCCTTTTAATGAGTGCACCTGAGGAAGGTCTATTCGAATATAAACATTACCGATGACCATTGCCTGCCTTTAGCTGTCTAGATTTCTGTACGCCTTTGAAACTCCGGTACGATCTTTTGTAAGGCAGCTATCTTGTCATCCGCAGTGAAGAGGGCGTCAATATCTTTTTTCAAGGTCTCAAAGTCATATAATGTCGGTTTCGTAATAAAGATCGACTCATACTTCGTCTTCTGTTCACTCTCATCAAGCATCAACTCTTCAAAGAGCTTCTCTCCCGGACGAAGACCGGAAAACTCAACTTCCACCTCATCCTCTTTACCGTAAAGCTGTATCATCTTCTTGGCAAGGTCGACTATCTTGACGGGTTCTCCCATATCAAGAATAAAGAGTTCATTCCCCTTGGCAATGGAAGCTGCCTGAAGAACAAGCTGGCACGCTTCGGGAATAAGCATAAAATAGCGCGTCATATCAGGATGTGTGACCGTGACCGGTCCTCCATGTTCGATCTGATATTTGAACTTTGGTATCACCGAACCGCTTGAGCCCAGGACATTCCCGAAACGAACAGCGACGATTTCCGTATTCTTACTGTCAATATTTTGTCCGTAGAGCTCTGTCACCCGTTTGGTCGCTCCCATCACATTTGTCGGACGTACGGCCTTGTCAGTGGATATGATCACCATTTTTGACACTTCATGTTCAATGCTCAGATCGACCACATTCATCGTCCCTGCAATGTTGTTCTTTATTGCACTCTCTACATTATCTTCGCAAAGCGGGACATGCTTGTAGGCTGCGGCATGGATCACAATCTCCGGCTTATAAACTTTAAAGACGTCATTCAAAGCATCTCTGTTTACAACAGAAAGCATCTTTGCACTGGTATCAGGTAGTTCCTCCTTGATCTTATAGAGGTTATACTCTGCATGATCCACTAACAGTAAAGAAGCCGCTTCAAAACTCGAACATTGCCGCGCTATCTCACTCCCGATACTTCCACCTGCTCCGGTAATGAGGACTTTTTTGCCTTTAATAAACTTTGCTAT
>JBFEWG010000147.1:0-4491 GCA_041546465.1 Sulfurimonadaceae bacterium | reverse complement strand
ATGTATGAGAAAGAAGTATTTACGCCTCTTGATGAGGTCAGGACAGAACCTCGGACATCCCTTTAATAGCTATGCTTTTATAGACTTAAGAAAAACTTAGCCAAACATCACTGCTTTTTAATTAAGAGTACAGTTATCCGATTTAAGTAAACTTTCGGCATAAATTTAAAACAATAGGAGCCCTATATGGCAACTACGATGCTAAAAGGTAATACTGTAAATCTTGCAGGTAATGAAGTGAATGTTGGTGATAAAGCACCAGAAGTAGTAGTAACAAACTCTGAAGGTCTTGCTGATGTAACAGTTGGCGGTGCTCAAGGTGTTAAACAACTTCTAGTCGTTGTTCCATCTCTTGACACGCCTGTATGTGCTACTGAGACTCGTCAGTTCAATGCGAAAGCGTCTGAAATCGAAGGTGTTAAAACAACGGTTATTTCTATGGACCTTCCATTTGCATCAGGACGTTTTTGTTCGGCTGAGGGAATCGATAAACTGACAGTTGCTTCTGACTTCCGTAACAAAGACTTCGCTAATGCGTATGGTGTTCTTATCGCTGACGGTGCACTTGCAGGTGTTACATGTCGTGCGATCTTCGCTGTTGATGAAAACGGTACAGTAACATACAAAGAGATCTGTCCTGAGATCACTGAAGAACCAAACTACGACGCTGCGCTAGCTGCTGTTAAATAATCAAACAACTTCTTGGGGTTTCGGCCCCACATGTATTACTTTTCTCTACAAACACATTAAAAAATCAAAAAAAACTCCATTGTTACCATTGGGATAACAACCTATGCTACACTTTTCTTTTTAATAAGGAGAATATAATGAGTAAGTTTTTATCAGGGCTGTTGCTGGCCGGATGTTTAGGTACGGCAGTTCAAGCAGATGTCCTTCGTGTAGAGATGGGTGCGGGAGCCTGGCAAAATGAGTTTTCCGGTACTATCACGAGTAAGGATCTTCTTGGAACAGGTTTTGACACTTTTGATACGGATCTTTTAGGTTATGATAAAGAGACTAAGGGATATGCCTGGTTGAATATCAAACATCCTATTCCTGTTGTGCCTAACCTCCGCTTAGAGTATGCTGCAGTAGATTTTTCAGGAACATCAACTCAAGATTTTGATTATCAGGGTATTACGTATACAGCGAATGCAACATCTGATCTGACCTTAGATCAGATCGATGTGATCATGTATTATAACCTTTTGGATAATACAGCATGGACAACACTTGATCTTGGTCTTGATGTAAAAGTTGTTCAGGCAGAGTTTAATGCTGCGCAAAGTGGCGGTGGAGATGAAGTTCAAGAAAAAGAGACACTTCCTTTACCAATGCTCTATGGACGTTTACGTTTTGAGATCCCTGGTGTTGATATCGGCCTGGAAGGTAATGTGAAATATACAGCCTATAAAGAGTCAAAGGTTACTGACTATGCGATCAAAGCAGATTATACATTAGTTGATATCCTACCTGTTGATGTAGGTCTGGAAGTCGGTTATAGATTTCAGCAGTTTGATTTTGACGGATCCGATTTTGACATCGATACATCAATGGATGTTGAGATTGACGGTGTTTTTGCCGGAGCAACGATCAAGTTCTAATAAAAGGGAGTCATCTCCCTTCTACCCTTCATATCTCTATATGATAGTATAGTCCCCCCTTTTTATCTGATTTTATAATGTGTAAAACTTTTTGTGATATGATATTTAATATTAACAAGGAGCATAAATGAACAAGGTTTTATCAGGTTTAATCATAGCTGGATTTTTAGGAACAGTATCTCAAGCGGATGTACTTCGTGTAGAAGCGGGTGCAGGGATATGGAACCAAGAGCCTGAAGGACATATCCAGTATCAAGACTCACCATCATTCTCGGAAAGTGATGTCGGGTACAGTGATGAGACTAAAATGTATGCCTGGGTCAATATCAAACATCCGGTTCCAGTGTTGCCGAACCTTCGTCTTGAATATACACCGATGGAGTTTAGTGGTACATCAACTACAGGTTTTATCTATAATGGAGTTTCTTTTTCTCAAGGTGCCCAAAGTACGTTGACAATGGATCAGTATGATGCCGTTCTTTATTACAATGTATTAGATAATACGGGATGGACAACTTTAGACCTGGGTCTTGATGTAAAATATATTGACACAAACTTTCAGGCACAAGATGCACTTTCTGCAGGTAGTGTCAATGAGAGTGAAGATTTAGTGCTTCCGATGGTCTATGCAAGAGTCCGTGTAGAAATCCCAGCAACTGATATTGGCCTGGAAGGGGATGTAAAATATATAGGTTATAAGGGTTCGGATGTCTATGATTATCGTGTTAAGGCGGATTATACATTTGATTTGGCAGCTGTTGATTTGGGAATCGAAGCCGGTTATCGTTTTGTGAATATCAATGTTGATCATAATGATTTCAGCAGTCTGGACACAACCGGAGATATCCATGTCTCAGGTTTTTACGCAGGGGCAATGATCCGTTTTTAAATCCTTGTAATACACAAGAGGAGTGCCTGTGTATATGCATCCTCTTGTACTAAAACACATTTCGTGAGAACGAAAGTCCAAATCCTACTTTTTTAACCTTTCTGTCATAGTCTATCAGGCTTTCACCATACCCATTGAAATATTGAAGATACCAGTAAGTACTGTGTGCATTGAAAAATGGATAGGACCAATCAAATTGAACTGCTCCACGGTTCTGACCATCATCAAAATCAAGGTTGTTGCGTATAAGCAGGCCAAGCTGGTGTTTTCCGTAGAGATAGTTGAATGTCAGATCCCCGTATCCCATGTACTTATGGATATCAGGGTTTTCATCGGCATTTTCCGACTCAGGTATTCTGTACCAGGCTCTCAGGTTGGTAAAGAGCTGTCCATGCTGCCAGAGTGTCGATGCGTAGAGACGATTCCAGGTCCGTGAACGTCTGCCGTCTTGGCCATTTGATTCATGGCTGAATCCTATCTTTACGGCTTTTAAACCTGTCGCCTCATCAATTGCTACGTTGGTAGGAAGGGTCATAAAAAATTCCGGTTCATAGTTTGTCTCCCTGAAGGGTTCAGAATTGGAATACAGCTGCCACCATACTTTTTGTGTATAGGCAAAGACGAATGCCTCGTTTAATCCGAAAAGATCGAAACTCAGCGGTTTTTTCAGACTGAACTGAAATACGGCTTCCGTCTTTTCCTCATGCTCGTTGCCGGTAAGTCCATTGTCATTCCAGACAGGGTATTTCTCATCTGCTTGTGAGATAGGTAGAAAGTAGTTCTTCTTATAAGCATAAAGACCAAAGTCAGAACTGATGACTTGACTCAGAGCATCTTGTGTCGCTGAGTCGGGTGTGTCAAGTTTGTTGGTGAGGAAGTGTTCCATCTTTTTGTCTGTGAGGCTGTCTTGCTGTGCGGCGAGATGATCAAGAATAGAAGCATCTTCGGCAAGCGGTTCGACTTCGCAGTAGTTGTAGTTTGAAGCGACCATCTTGTAATAGCATACTGAGATAGCAAGATCTTTTTTCTGACCGGCCAGACCAAACTCATAGATGTTTCCAAGTTGGTATTGGGCCCGTTTGTCTCCGCTAAAAGCTGCTTCTTCAAGAAGAGGAATAGCCTTATCATAAGCCTGCTTGCGATACTCCTTCATTGCGCTTTCGTAGTCTGCCCAAAGGAATAAGCTTGTCATCAAGAGCAATATAATCATTTTCTTTAGCATAATACACCCCGTTATTGATTGATTTACATATATAATAACGAAAAGTTATCAAAAATTTATAATCATATTTTTGTAGAGTGGAGAGAAGTGATGGTTACGGTGATGATTTAAAGTGTAGGCGAATCGATTATGATGATCTCAGGTTCAAGTTCAATACCAAATTGCTCAGCAACTTTTTTTTGTGCAAGCCGGATAAGCTCAAGAGCATCTTCGAAGCTTCCTTCACCAAGGTTGACAAGAAAATTGGCATGTTTTTCACTAAAGGCCATGTCTCCTATCCTGTAGCCTTTTAATCCGGCTGCTTCGATGAGACGTCCTGCCGCATCATTCTTTGGATTGACGAAACAGCTTCCTGCACTGGGGTCAAGCGGTTGGTTGTCACGCATTTTTTTAAACATCTCCAAGTGCGCTTCATCAAAGCCTTTCTCGATCTTAAAACGTGCTTCAAAGACAAGCCCCTCAAAGTCTGTCCAACGGTAACCGTGGGGGATATCTCTTTTAAGTAGTTCCCCGTTTTCGGTGACGATAGAATGAAGATAGTTAAAGATTTCATACTCTTTTAGGCCCGCATTCATCTTTACCATTCCGCCAATGGAGCCGGGAAGTTTTGGCAAAAGCTCAAAATGAGCAATATCGTGTTTCTTACAAAAGGAGAGAAGACGTCCACCTGCTGTAGCACCGCCGACACAGAGCAAATCATCTTCAATCTTAATGTAATCATATGTTTTACCCAGCATCATAAGAGGAGGGTGGTTTGGTCCTATAAGGACATTGTT
>JBFEWG010000122.1:0-5740 GCA_041546465.1 Sulfurimonadaceae bacterium | reverse complement strand
AGCGCAAGAATATGAAGCGAATGATATTGCGCGTCCATAACAAACATGTGATCACTTTGAGTACGAACAGGGTCTCTGCAAAAAGGTGCCGTGACTTTATTCTCGAATCAAAGGATTGGATACTGGATCAGCATATTAAGATACAAGAACCCTTCTGTGAAGGAAGTAAACTCTATTATTTGGCCCGGTCTTATACGATCTGCCACCATAAAAAGCCTCTTCATATAAATGATAGAAAAATATATTTGGACCCTTGCAGAGCAAAGAAACAGAGTGATGATCTCTACAAAAGCGCGGCAAAGGCACACATCCCTGCGCGTCTTGAGTTCTGGCAAAAGAAGATGGGTCTGGAAGTCCAGGATCTGCGCTTTAGGTGCACAAAAAGTCGATGGGGTTCTTGCAGTTCGAAGGGAATCATAACAATCAATCCTTATGTCATGAAGCTAAGTGAAGAGATGATCGATTATATTGTTGTGCATGAACTTGCACACCTGCGCGAGATGAACCACTCCAAGGCTTTTTACACATTGGTGCAGACGTATATACCCGATTACAAAGAGGTACAAAGACAGATCAAAGAGCTAAGTTTTAAAATGCTTACTCGATAAGTCTTGTATCTTCTTTCCTAAAGCAGTAGGTCTGCTTTTCAATGGTATCGAATGCGGGCAGGACAGGATAGGGGAGGCGGACGTCTTGCAAGCCTTTGGAACTGAAACGGCTAGAAGGGTTCCAAAGCATCCAGCCGCTGCAGGCAGCATGTTCTGCTCCTTTGATCTGTGCCGAGACCTCTTTTGATCGAAAAAACTTTCTGTCAAACCCATAGTCCTTAAATGACTGCAGCCATGGTCTGAAGCGCGAAGGAGTAATATTTGACTTCGTAAGCGCTTCGTGTATGCTCGCGTTGATGATCTCATAAGGATGGTCAGTGGGGTTTTTGTATCCCAGTATACCCACACCAAAACCGGAAGGATAGAGCATAGGTGCAATATAATCGGCATGTTTGGACAGACTATCTATGGTGTGGCCAATATTGGTATCATTGTCGTTCCAGCATACATATCCGTAGGTGTCAACTGAAGTGTAGACATTGTAAGGTTTGAGGGCCTTGTTGGCCGTTGTGAGAAAGGTCGATATCGCCTGTACACGGTTTGTTTGATTCAGCTTTTTTTGATAAACAAGGTCCTTTCTCAGAGGAAAACGGACATAATCAAAATTGATCTCATCGAAACCTTTAGAGGCAGCATCAGCAGCTATCTGAGAAACATAATCATGCACTTGCGTCTCAAAAGGATCGACCCAGGCAAGTTTTTCATTGTTTCTCCAGATCGTACCGTTGATGTCTTTTAATGCAAATGCCTCTCTTTTTGTCGCCAGTGTCTCGTCTTTGAAAACGACAACTCTGCCAATGACATACAAGTTGTGTGCTTTCAGTTTTTTAATAAATGCTTTAATGTCATGGATTGTGCGTTCATTGTGGGCATTTATCTCTTTTGCCAATGGAACGTCAGTTTTATAGATAAGCTTACCGTACTCGTTTTTTATGTCCAGGATAACTGCATTTATCTCTGTGCTTTTCGCCAGATCAAATATACGATTCATGTATTTACTTGAACCTGCAGCCCAAAATGATACATAAAGAGCTTTTGGTGTAAAGGGTTCCATGAAAACAGTTCTTGCGGAGGGTTCTATACTTTGCTGCTTGTATCCATATGCTTTGACATAAATGTTTTTGTCCAAACTGTCAACAGAGACTTGCCCGTTTTCATCGCTTAAAACTGAGCAGGTCTGATTACTTGCAATCGCATTTTTGATAGGAAGCAGTGTCTGTTTGTCAAGTATTTGCAAATGATGAAGAGAAGCGAAAAGGTCTGCATATAGAAAAAAAAGTATAAAGAATCTCATAAAATCTCATTTAGTTGTATTATAATTATCTGCAATATTTATGTAGCAATATCTATGCCCGCATAGAGTTATGATATAATTCGTGAAATTGTAGCAGGATAATCCGTGAATCGTAGAGATTTTTTCAAATTAAGTACTTCTTCTGTTCTTGTTGGCTCAGCTCCCATGTTGATGGCTATGCCGGAGACAAACCTGGACCTCTATATACAAGATCAGCTTTCTCTTGATCGCAATCAATGTGAGGGTTTTGCTAAAGAGTTCTTGCACAAAAATCCTATTATTGCTGCTCGTAATGAAAAGCTCTTACTCCAATCCATCTCTTTGAAACTGAAGCAGACTCAAAAGCTCGTGGGTTATGGAAACTTCAATCTTTTGAGCTTTGATGAATTGCTGCAAATCTCCAAGAACCATCCAAAGATAGGCGTCTTTAGCAAAGAAGAGTTGGACTACATTGAAAAGATATTTTATACTGAAGCATCCGACTATGGTTTCTATGGGAAAAAGGTCACCTATAGCCTCAGTGACACTATAAAGAAAAACACGACCCAAAAGATCCCTCGCACAGGCCATTATCTATACAAGGGTGAGCCTCAAGAACTCTATGAAAGATTAAGAAGAGAAGTAGGGCCTTCAATTGTGTTGACCTCAGGCGTACGTTCCGTTGTCAAGCAATTGGATCTCTTCATCTATAAGGCACATAAGACAAAGGGTGACTTTTCTGAAGCCGCACACTCGCTTGCGCCTCCTGGTTACTCTTTTCATGGTATAAGCGATTTTGATGTAGGGAAGGTAGGTCTTGGTTATAAAAACTTCACCTCAAGCTTTGCACAGACGCAAGAGTATAAGTCTTTGCAAAAACTGGGGTATATATCAATACGTTATCCTCAAGACAATCCTTTTGGCGTACGTTTTGAACCTTGGCATATAAAAGTCTAATCATCAGCAGTCTGTATCAAGATCTATATCTTGATCATTATTCTATTTTAACGGTTTCCGCTTCGCTTCTAAGTCTTAGCACATAAAAGTTTAAACTATTCAAGGATATTATGAAGCTTTTTTATTCTTTTTGTTCTCGTGCATCAAGGAGTTAGCGATCTCCAAAGCGTCTCTGAAGTTGGAACCGGCTTCAAATCGGGCCATTCCAAATGAAAATGAAAGATACAGAAGTTCACCGTTTGCTGCTTTCAGTTTCTTGCTCAAGAGTTCCTCTTGAAGTTGCTTAAGTCTTAAATAACACTCTTCCATATGTTCATTTTGAGATATCACTATAAATTCATCGCCCGCGTAACGAATGATATCCATGCCTTTAAGATTCGATTTTAAAAATCCCACCAAATATTGAAGGACCTTGTCCCCGATAACATGACCATATTTATCGTTAATAGGTTTGAACTTATCCAGGTCAATGAAGGCAAGTATGCCGTTTGAAATAAAATCTCCATCGGATAAAACATTCTTCATAAGCCATTTTCTATTGCGGGCGTTAGTTAGCGTGTCGGTATGCAGTTGTGCTGTTAAGTCACCCAAGGCACTTTTGAGATCGTATATCTCCTCCGTGATAAGAGCAAGTCTATCCATATCCTTATTACGTATGGCATCTTGCGCGTCTTGGGTGGTCTTTTGTAAGGTATCAAGGTTGCAATAGGTCTTTTCTGTCAGTTCGTTCGCTTCTTTAAGCCGTCTTTGCGTTTCCTCGTTTACGATGTTTTCATAATCAAGGTCGATCTGCATTTCCCGTGCATGATTTTCAAAGTGTTCTTTATAGGTCGATGGTAAGATGACCTCATTTTTAATGACTTCTTTTAAGACCCTGTCTGTTAGTTCCGTCAGTTTATTAGCCATCCAAACACCTTGTCTAAGATTTGTAGCACTATAATAATTAATTATAGTTAACGTATGTTTAGATATTTCTTTAATGATACGTCCGTGTAGGATTTCGAAGTCTCCAAAAAGAGTGATGCGCTTTCATAAACTTTCTTGAAGTCAGGGTTTTTACTGTTTTCAGACGAGATGACTTGTTGCAGACCGGTCTTGGCTGCCTTGATGACATCTTCAGGGAAAGATCTCAGTCTGACACCAAGGCTTTGCAATTGTTTTAAGGCTAAAGCATTTTGGGTATGGAAGTCATACGCCATCTTGGAGTTCATCTCTTCGGATGCCATTTCGATGATTGCTTTATGTTCATTCGAAAGTCTGCCCCAGCTTTGTTTGTTAAACGTCATCTCTAAAATACTTCCGGGTTCATGCCAGCCGGAATAATAAAACGGAGCCACCTTGTAAAACCCCATCTTCATATCCAAAGCCGGACCGACCCATTCGCTGGCATCAATGATACCGCGTTCCAGTGCAGTGTAGATCTCTCCCGCAGGAAGCAGGATCGGATTGACACCCAACGTAGAAAACACTTCGCCTCCCAGACCGGGGACACGCATCTTGAGTCCCTTGAGATCTTCAAGGGCATTGATCTCTTTTCTAAACCAGCCACCCATCTGGATGTTAGTGTTACCGCCAAGAAAAGGGTAAAGATTGTATCGCCCATACATCTCTCTCCACAGTTCATACCCACCGCCGTAGTGCATCCATGCGTTTATCTCCTCAGCGGTCATCCCAAATGGCATCCCGCTGAAAAGCGAAAATGCAGAGTTCTTGCCTTTCCAGTAATAAGGACCCGAATGAAAGATGTCTATCTCTCCGCTACTGGCAGCATCAAAGACAGCCAAAGCCGGTATAAGCGTGTTTTTCGGGTATAGCTTTATTTCGATTGATCCACCGCTTGCCTGATGTACACGTTCGACAAAGCTTTCTACCCCCGTTCCCATGATCGGAAAATGTGCCGGCCAGGAGGTGGCAAGTTTGAGTTTCACCTTTTTGGCCTTATTGACGTTAAAAGAGCCATCATGACTTTTGTCTTTATCTCTGATTTTTGAATAGTCAATGGCTTGTCTGTTGCTGTCATTGCAGGCGGTAAAAATTGACCCTGCAGTAAGTGCAGCCCCTGTTGCAATAAAATCTCTGCGTTTCATGAATATCCTTTTAAAACAGGCTTGGCTGCTGCACCTTGAGATCAAAGACATTTGATTCCAATATCTCGGAACTTTGTCCTGCGATAAGTGCAAAATGGTATTTTTTATCTTTTAGTAATTGCATCAGGTCCCAAAGCGACTCATAAGCAAAGACATTATCGTTCTCTTGCAGTTCTTTTGATTTATCCGCAGGGATAAGAAAGATGATGTTGGCCCAGTTGGCCTCTTGTTTAAGAAATTTGATCTGAGCACGTACGAGATCGAAGTCTGGTTCGAAGATCAGGACCTTGTCGCTTTTGCCAAATTCTTTGATCTGAAAACGCAGGTTTGTGAAGACCGGCTTAAAATGATCGATAGGGGTGAAGTTGCGCAATTGGTATTTAATATTGTTCTGCTTGAAAAACTGGAGTACGGACTCAAGGTAAGGCATGAAAAAAGGCGAAAGAAGTTGTCTCTCATAATAGGTATCATCATAGATAAAAGAGGTCTCAAAGAGTGTCTGCTCGACAATGGTAAGTTGAGAGTTATGTACTTCGCTAATGGGTTTTGCATCAATAAAAAGCTGCACATCAATACGTTTGTCGGTAAAGAGAACATATTGGCCTTCTTCAATGCGCCACAGGTCTTGGATGTGTTCACGCAAAGATTTGGATAAGACAAGAAGATTATTGGATGTCGTTATCTGTGAGGCCAGTTTTAATGATATCTGATCGCAGTAAAAGACATGGGGTGTTTTTTCCATGATATGAAAGCGCAATAGACGAAGCAGAGCGTTATCAATAGAGGAGACCTTGATCCATGCGATCTCCTGGTCT
>JBFEWG010000029.1:0-18318 GCA_041546465.1 Sulfurimonadaceae bacterium | reverse complement strand
GATAAAAGCACCCTCTTTCTAAATGTAACGCGTGGGTTTTATATGATCTCACCACGCTCCGTCTCTTTGGGTGTTGAACGATTACACTCCGGTGCATTGCTTGAATTGAGACCGACGCTGAGTGATACGATCTTACTGCAAGGCGAATATGATCTATTATCTAACAACAACAGTCGATGGGGTGCTCTTATTGCACCGCGGCATGCTGTTGTGAGAAGAGAATCATGGAGTATGGATTTGGGTGTTAAAGCCTGGCTATTTGGTTATGACAAGAACCTGAACCATGGCTACTATGATCCCAAGTTGTTTGAGAGTTATATGGGTACTGCCTATCTTAACTACCGTTTCTCACAAGACAATGAACTCTTCATGATGGCCGGGCTGGGGATGATCAAAGATGATACTTTGGGTTCTTACCGTCCGGGCGGGAATATCGACCTGGTCGGTACAATAGGTATCTATAAAGACTGGCAGCTGCAGGGAAAAACAGGATATATGAACAATCAACGTGATGTCTGGAATGATGATTTCTATGATATTTACTATATAGGTTTATCAATCCTACGCAGATTCTAGGGATTGAAATGAAAACACAACTGTGTGTCATCGGAGCCGGATATGTAGGGCTTCCCTTGGCGATGGCCTTCTCTGATAAATACCCTACCATAGTCTATTCACATAGTTCCGAACATATACAGGCTTTAAAAAACGGGATTGACAGAACAGAAAGTTTCACCTCACATGAACTTCAAAATGCCAATCTTCAATTTACTTCTGAACTTGCTGATATCTCTGAGGCGAACATCTATATCGTATCAGTTCCGACACCTGTAGATGAGAAGTTTAACCCGGACCTGCATGCGATCATCAGCGCGACAAAAGACCTTGCAAAGCATTTAAAAAAGGGTGACCTTGTTATCTACGAGAGTACCGTCTACATCGGCTGCACGGAAGAGACATGTGTTCCTTTGCTTACAGAAGGCAGCGGATTGAAATATAATGAGGATTTCTTCTGCGGTTTCAGCCCTGAACGTATCAACCCCGCTGATCAGGTACACACTATCGACAAAGTTGTCAAGATAGTCGCAGGGTCAACTCCCGAGATCAGTGGAAAAATGAAGGAGCTCTACGGTTCAATCGTACAAGCCGGCATACATGTAGCACCTTCGATCAAAACTGCAGAAGCGTCCAAACTTGTTGAAAATATCCAGCGTGATGTCAACATTGCCTTGATGAATGAACTCAGCCACATTTTCAATACATTAGGCGTAGACACAAACGAGGTCATCAAAGCGGCCAGTACCAAATGGAATTTCAACACTTACTATCCGGGACTTGTCGGCGGACACTGTATCAGTGTTGATCCTTATTACCTGGTCCATAATGCCAAGAAAGCAGGCTTGAGCACCGCCTTAATAGAGACTGCCAGAGAGACGAACAACGAGATGCCTCATTATATTGTTCGCCAGACTGTCTCACTTATGCACAACAAAGGTATTGATATCAAAACTGCTTCTGTACTGCTGATGGGACTCAGTTTTAAAGAGGACTGTCCTGACATCCGAAACTCCCAAAGTGCTATTATTGCCCTCTCTATGACCAAAGAAGTCGCACAGCTTGATGTCTTTGATCCTGTTGTCGACCCTGAAGAAGTAAGTAAGAGTTATGGTATTCAATGCCTTCAATCACTCCCTGCCCCGGCAGGAAAGCTTTATGATGCTATCATCATTGCCGTTGCCCATCAGGCGTTTAGACAGCTCGATATTAACAAACTTTTGAAAGACAAGAGTGTACTCTTTGATGTCAAAGGGGTATTAAGCACTGATGAAAGTGATGCGCGCCTATAGGATATCAGGTGTAAGAGAGCCAAGCAGCCAGTTTCGGTACTGTGAAGAAGCTTGAGATATCTCAGTAGCGATGATCTCGGGTACCTCATAGGGATGAAGTTCTTCTATACGTCTTTGCAGCGCTTCAAAATGGGATGAGGCTGTTTTGATCAACAACAAGATCTCATCATCCTCACAGAACTCCCCTTCATAGATGTAATACGATGTGACCTTTGGGATTTGATTGACGCAGGCGCACAGCCCCTCTTTGACAATAGCATGGGCTATTGCTTTTGCTGTCGCTTCATCAGGTACCGTACAATAGACAATCATAACTACAGTGTGATCTGTGTCCCTATACCTTCAGAGGTAAAGAGTTCAAGGAGTATGGAGTGCTCGACACGTCCATCGATGATGTGTGCCTTTTGTACTCCCCCGTCAATAGCTTCAAGACAGGCATCTACTTTAGGTACCATACCGCCGTTTATCGTACCGTCCTTCTTAAGGCTCTCAACTTCTGCTTCACTCAGTGTGGAGAGCAGGTTTTTATCGTTATCCAATACACCCGGTGTATCTGTAAGGAATATCACCTTGTTCGCACCGATAGCTTTTGCTACCTGAGAGGCGGCAAAGTCTGCATTGATGTTATAGCCAGGATGCCCAAGGCTTTCACCCGCTGCTATCGGAGCAATAACAGGGATAAACTTCTCATCGATCAGATTATGGATCACATCCGCTTTAACCTCGGTGATTGTACCCGTAAGACCCCATTTCGCATGTTCTTTCGGTTCAGCCAGGATAAAATGGGCATCTTTTCCGCTGACACCGATCGCTTTTGCACTGTGGCCGTTTAACAATGATACGATACTGCTGTTGATCTCACCGCTTAGAATCATCTCGACAATACGCATGACCTCGGGAGTCGTCACACGCTGACCGTCAATAAACTCGGTTTCAATATTCAGCTTATCCAGCATATCCGTGATCTTTTTCCCACCGCCATGGACAATAACCGGTTTGATCCCTACCAGGTACAAGAGCAGGACATCCTGTGCAAAACTTTCTATGAGCTTTGGATCAGTCTGTGCCGAACCGCCATATTTGATCACGACTATCTTTTTATTAAACTCTTTAATAAAAGGAAGAGCGTCAAGTAATATCTTTACTTTATCGATTTTTTCTTGCATTTTGCTTCTTTATAATACATATAGTTTCAATGCGAAATTCTAACATAATCCTGAACAGATTGATGCACGTTCTCATCAACATCCAACTCGAGTTCAAGATAGGAGAGAGGAAGTTCAAACCCCTGCATCTTTACAGCATCTTTACGTGTTATCAGGAGGCTATCGGCCTTATATGATACAAGGATGTCTTCCAACTCCTGCCTCTTAAACGCATAATGGTCAGGAAAATAGACCTTGTCAATCACTTCGTCTGTCAAATAGGGCTCAAGCCGTTGCGGTTTGGAGATAGCACTGACCAAGACCATACGTGGAGTACCTTTAGTGATCATGACCTTTCGCGTAAAGTCTTTCTCCTCTTGAACCTGCAAAGCCTTCTTACCTGTCCAAAGACGTTCCCTATAGGGACCCGAAGGAAGACAAAAAGGGTTCTCCTGATGGCTCATGATAAGCAGATCGAATTTCCTAATAAAATGCTTACTGTAAGCATCATCCAAAAAGACGATACCAGCCCCCATGGACTTGGCTTCAAGTATTCCATCTGCGCGATTTTCTGCCACAATGACGATCGCCTTGGGCAACAGTGTGGCATAGAGCATTGCTTCATCGCCGCTCTCACTCACATCACATAATATCTTCTGGCCGTCGGAGACGACATACATCCCTTTTGACTTTCGTCCATAGCCTCTAAGCACAATGGCCGGATTAGAATAACGCTTGGCCAGTGCCACTGTCAAAGGTGTTTTACCGCTTCCGCCGACAATAAGGTTTCCGACACTGACTATGGGGACACCAAAGTCTCTAAGTTTGGATGTCTTGAACTTTATCCATACGATCAGACAATAAAGAAGGGAAAAAGGAAGGAGCAAAAGTGCTAAGAACCATTCAAAGACACCGGGTGAGAAGAGATACTTTTCACCCCAGAAGACAAGAGATTTTTTCAAGAGAGACTTTTATACCCAATGCTTAGTAATATTTATGATTGTCTCACAGACATAATCCACATCTGCATCACTCATATCCGCATAGATAGGGATAGAGAGCACCTGCTGAAAGCTGCGAAGGGCCATAGGGAAATCATTGACACGCAGGGAGTACTTGCTCTTGTAGTAGGTCAAGAGATGTAAAGGGATATAGTGCAGTCCCGTTTCAATACCCTTCTCGAGAAGCTCTCGTGCAAAAGAGTCACGGTTTTTCTTCACCTTGATAATAAACAGAGAAAAAGTATGGTCTTTTGATTGTTCAGGAAGTGTGATATGCGGTGTATCTTTCAACTTATCGATATACCGTGCCGCTATCTCCTGTTGACGTTTTACCACTGCGTCTTGCTTGGAGAGCTGTCCCAAAATATAGGCCGCATCCAATTCACTCATATCATACTTGCTACCGATATCGATAACATCATAGATATAGCTAAGGCTGTCATCCGGTGTGACCATGGCGTGATTACGTAGAAGCTGAGCCCGCTCGACCAGGTCTTCATCATCTGTCACCATCATCCCGCCGTTACAGACATTTCCTTTCAGGTGAGGATTAAAACTAAAGGTCGTAATATCGGCACCTGTGGCACCTATCATCTTTCCATTATAGTGTGTTCCCAGAGCTTCGCTGGCATCTTCTACAATACGGATGTTGTAGATCTTTGCGATATTGTACAGGCGCTCAAGGTCAATCGGGCACCCTGCAATATGACTGACGATGACAGCTTTTAATTTTTTCGATTTATTGTCCGAGAGGATCGTCTCGAGTTTATCCAGGTCGATATTGAACGTCGTCTCTTCAGCATCCACAAAAATCGGCTCCGCATCAAAATGGCGTACTACTTCAGGCACGGAAGGAAAGGCATTGACCGAACAGAGCACCTTGTCACCGCGTTTAAGATTGACTGCCAACATCGCAAGGTGTAAAGCAGAAGTTCCATCCGACGTCGCAACGGCATAAGTTGCTCCGGTATATTTTACAAAGGCCTCTTCAAGTTCTTTGACCTTGGATGTCGTCTGTGTCAACACCTCTTCTATCTGACTTTTCTCTTTGTTATCAATCTTTGGTCTATAAAACGGTACTTTCTTTGACATTATCCCTTGTCCCCTTTTTATGTGTAATGATGACTCCAAAAACCCATCGCAATGGGCTTTCAAAGCCACCCTTTCTTTTTAAGGCTATAAGCCCACATCCCTCGGATAGTTAAAATCATGATTGATCGACCGGCTTGTCAGCTTGGCGATCAAAGGCATTCGTCGTTTGAACTGATTTTGATAGATACGTCTAAGCACCATATCTACCAGCTCTTTTTCAAACCCTTCCGCCAAAAGCTCATTCTGTGATGCACGCTCTTCAATGTATCGATACAGGACCCTGTCCAACATAGCATAGGTGTATCCCAATTCATTTTCATCATTTTGTCCCTCCCACAAATCTGCAGAAGGTGCTTTATTGACAATACTCTCAGGCACACCTAGGTGACGTGCCAGCTCAAAGACCTCGGTCTTATAAAGGTCTCCGATAGGATTAAGTGCCGATGCAAGATCACCAAAGAGCGTCCCATACCCGAGCATCAACTCACTTTTATTGCTTGTACCAAGGACGAGCCCCCCTTCCCTGGCTGAGACATCATAAAGGTTGATCATGCGAAAACGAGACGAGAGGTTTCCAATACGCAAAGCGTCAAGACCTTCTATATCATACGCCTTTAAAAGTGCCGAGATATCACGGGTCTCATTGCGTATTCCGAACTTTTTGCATAATTCATCCGCATCATCAAGACTGCTTTGTGATGAGAACTGCGAAGGCATCTTCACACACAGAAGCCTCTCTCCGAAAGCGCGGTGTGCGAGAACGGCGACAACCGCAGAGTCCAGCCCACCGCTTAGACCGAGTACGACGTTCTTCAAACCTGTTTTTTCGACTTCATCTTTTAAAAAAGCGACCAGATAATCTGCGATCTGTGAATATTTTCCCATTGACTCTCTTAACCTAAATTCAAGTTTAATTGAAATTATTATATCTAATTTTTTTTATTAATGTAGTAGCGAATAAACTAATTTATTTATTTTATTTTTCTATAAACATTCAAAGTAATCATAGATGATATAATCTGTTCAAAAAAAGAATCGGATAATGTCAGAGTTTTTCGACACAATCAAGCAAGCCAGAAAAGACGGAACCACTCTTTTTTACAACTCCAGCGGATCTAAACAAGCGTATCAGATGGGGATCAAACATATCGGTTCTGCAGAATATCTCGGTTTTGCGGACACCCTTCCCAACGGAGACTTACGCATTAAAAAACCATTTTTATTAATCGACTTTGAAAACAGTGAAGTAAAAAATATTCAAAAAGGTTCCACCCTCACACCGGTCAGTTTAGAATACTATCAATGAATTATTGACACTCGACCTCGCTATTCATACGTTTCAGTTCGCTGCAGCTGAAACCCGCTTCTTGACGTGCTGTGACATTAAGTCCCTTTTTTCTCGGGAAACTGCCCGGATAATAGGTTTCGATGATATCAAAATATATTTCATACGCCATACCTTCCAGGTCACAGGCATATTTAAACCAGATATCGCCCTTATGAACATGGTCACACTCCTCTTCCAATATGACCTCTAATACACTGATAATATTTTCTGCTTTTTCATCTGATTCGAAGTTTTTGAGCTTCTCGATCATAATAGGTGTGGCATCAAGCCCGTTTGCCTCAAGATAGCGTGGTACCACTGCCATACGTTCATGTAGGCTCAATGTCCTTTGTGATGCCTCGAACAGACCGTTATGTACGGGAAGGTCCCCGTAAAAAGAGTCCACCTCTCTTAAGAGAAGTTCAAGCATCTCAAAGTGGCGCACCTCATCATTCGCTACGCTTAGC
Organism: Sulfurimonadaceae bacterium; assembly: GCA_041546465.1. Taxonomy (GTDB): domain Bacteria; phylum Campylobacterota; class Campylobacteria; order Campylobacterales; family Sulfurimonadaceae. The sequence continues at coordinate 11,439 of JBFEWG010000029.1, read as the reverse complement.
CAGTCATCATAATACTGTTTTGGAAGCTTCTTGAATCGATAGGCACTGTCCAGGGCAAGATCGATAGCAGAATATTCGATATGGGCAATCGCATGCAGGAAAATAGCCTTTCCCCTGTCACTGCTGAGCTTTTTGCGCTTCAAAACAACTGCGGGCGAGACCAATTGACAATATCCGGTATAGGAAGGCTCCTCGAACTCCAAGGAGATATGGTCATGATCAAACTCTACTTCCTCTTGAAGATAGCTCTCGTAAAAGTGTTTAAATGCCTCACACTTATCTGAAGGTTTGTTTATACGAAGAATATGTTCGAGCATTCTAAAAAATTCCATGGAGACATTATGCTAAAATTCGACTAAAAAAGAGTTAATATCGATGCAAATTAAAACCCGACCGATGGGACCTTATCAGACGAACTGTTATATTGTCAGTGTTGATGGCAAAGATATCATTATAGATCCAGGTGTCGGTGCGACCGAATGGGTGATGGAGAACGTCACAAACCCTATTGCTATCTTAAACACACATGGGCATTTTGATCATGTCTGGTCAAACCAGGAACTCAAAGAAGCCTTGAACATTCCCTTATACACACCAAAGGGTGATGTCTTTTTACTGCAGAGTTCGCAGATGATGCCGGATCTTCCACCCTCGTTTCCGGATGTTGAGATTGAAGGGGACAAAGAGATAGAGATCGAAGGGATCAGTGTCAAATTCCGTCACTATCCCGGCCACTGCCCCGGATGCTCGACGATAGAGATAGGAGATGCCATGTTTAGTGGAGATTTTGTCTTTGAAAATTCTATCGGACGCTGTGACTTCCCATTCTCCTCGCCGCAGGAGATGAAAGAGAGCCTGAAGCGTTTCAAGAGCATCGACTATGATAAGACTATCTATCCTGGGCACGGTGGACCGACGTCCATTCAGGCCGAACAGAGAAATGCAGACTATTGGATACAAGCCCTCTAGACTGCAAACCGTTTTAACGCCAGGACGTGCCTAATTACCTTTACTGGCGTTCATAAGGTTAAGCTTTAAAATATGTTTCTCTAACACGACTGTCTTAAAGAGTCCTTCAAAGACCTTGATATCCAAGACCATCCCTACGACATCCACTTCACGTTTGCGCCCGTCTTTATGACGCACTTTAGCCGTAAAGACCACTTCATCACCTGAACGTACCGGAGCCAAAAAGCTTGTCGTCGCTGCAGAGAGTACGACATTGGGGTCATTTACTGCTGCCATTGCTGCAAAATCTGCTGCAGAAAAGATAAAACCTCCATGTACCAGACCCAAGTCATCTGCACGCATACCATCATTGGTCATCAGGCTTACTTTAGCTGTACCGTCTTTTAACTTCTCCAGACTGCCACTGTATTGACTGTCGATCAACTCATGGGTACGTAAAATTTCGTTTCCGTCCAGATCTATTACTTCCTCTTCTTGTTTGTTCTCTTCTTGTAGCTCTTCTTCAGCCATATTACTTCCTTATTGCTTTGATATATACACGTTTTGGTGCAGGATAACCCTCTACCGTCTTTGATGGGTCATCGGGATCTAAAAAGTTCCCCAGACTCTCCCCTTCGATCCAAGGTGTAGCACGCTGCTCCTCTTGGGTCGTCACTGTTATCTCTAACACCTCGATATCTATAAAACCCGCACGTCCACACCAGTTTTTAAGTGTTTTGACCGTCGGTACGAAATAGATATTGGGTATTTTCGAATATGTCGTTTCAGGACTCAGACAGATATCTTCTTCTCCATCGATCATAAAGGTATCCAGGAACAGCTCTGCACCCTTTTCCATCCCTTTGGCCAAAGCTTTTAATGTCCCCACCGGGTCAGGTCTATGGTACAGCACGCCCAGGCAAAAGACAGTATCAAACTTATGTTCGAAAAAAGGAAGGTGTTCAACACCCAAAAGCTCATACTCTATTTCACTGCGTACAAAATGATTGATAAAATCAAACTGTGTCTTATAAAGAGCCGAAGGATCAAATCCCACGATCTTTGCCGGTTCCTGCTCCAACATTCTGAACATATAATACCCGTTATTGCACCCGACATCCGCAACACGCTTGCCTTTTAGGTCAAAATAGGGTTCCAAAAGGTTATACTTTAAAAAACTTTGCCACTCCGTATCTATGAAGAGACCAAAAAGCTCAAAAGGACCTTTACGCCACGGCATCATCATCCTCGCCGTCTCCTCGATCTTCTCTTGTTCCGACTGGCTTAAAGGACTTTTACTCTGTATTGTGATCGTATCTGAAAAGCTGCACTCTGTTTCAACAGACTCAAGTTCCTCAAGTGCCTGACGCAGAGGCAGGATATTTTTCCACGTCATCCATTTGAGTCTTTCCTGACGGATTTCTTCTAGATTCACAAATCTTCCTTCAATTTAATGTCTAATATTACCTTTTCTTTGCTAAAATGATTCCAAACCAGTCTGAGAGAGTTTATGCGTTTAGAAAAAAAAGCCACCATCGTTTCAAGTACCACTGCCACAATCCTTGTCATCATCAAACTTTTTATCGGGATCATGAGCGGTTCGGTAGCTGTTTTGGCTTCTGCAATCGATTCTTTTTTAGACCTTGCTGTTTCCAACTTTAACTACTTTGCCTTGCACAACTCCGAGAAAGAGCCTGATGAACGGTTTAACTACGGTCGTGGAAAGATAGAAGCACTGGCTTCTGTCATCGAAGGTCTTGTTGTCACTCTGTCCGGTCTATATATTCTATACACCGCAATCGATAAGCTGATGCATGAACAAAAGACCTCTTATCTAAACGAATCGATTCTCGTTATGGCGATTTCTTTTGTAATAACGGGAGCTTTGGTCATGTTTCTGAACCATGTCGCTGTCAAGACGAACTCCCTCGTCATTCGCTCCGATGCCTTGCATTACAAGACAGACCTCTTTACCAATGCTGCCATCCTTATCTCCCTGGTCGTCATACATTTTACACAGTTTCATATGATCGATTCCATTTTAGGGATACTCATCGCCATCTATATCATCTATGCCGCCTATGGTCTTATCAAAGAAGGCATTTTAGTATTAATGGATATCGCCCTGCCTGATGAGCTTGTCGAAAAGATAAAAAAAGTGATCATCAGGCACCCCGATATCGTGGATTATCATTTCTTACAGACACGTGGAGCAGGAAGGGATGCCTTTGTCAGTGTTCACATCGTCTTTAATATGGCGACTTCTTTGTACGAAGCACATAAGGTTTGTGATACAATTGAACACGAGATCGCAAAACTTGATGATACGCTGCAATGGAGTATCGTTATCCATCCCGATCCCTACGATGATTCAGGAAGAAAAAAAGGAAAAACATGATGAAGTCGGCCCTTCTTATCTCTTTATTACTCAGCTCTACACTTTCTGGAAAAGAGATTCCTCAAGAAGTAATTGACACAGGAAACAAGGTCAGCAATGAACTCTTACATCAACTCGGCAGCAAACTCAAACATGAAGCCAAGACCAACGGACTCCTGCAGGCAGCGAAATTTTGTAATAACAACGCACTTACTCTGACTGAGGAGGTCAATCTCCATCAAGTCGAAGGGATAACGGTCAAGCGTATCTCGCTTAAAGAGCGTAACAGTGCCAATATACCAACCCCTGACGAAGTAGAGGTTTTAAAATCGATGGAGAAGATGGCGAAGCAGAAGAATCTGCCGACGTATATCATCGAAGTAAACGAAAAAAGCTATAAATACTACAAACCGCTGATTATAAAAAAAGCCCTCTGCCTAAAATGCCATGGTGATATTGACAAGGACCCTGAACTGAGTCAGTTTATAAAGGAAGCCTATCCCGAAGATAAAGCAACGGGATACAAAATGGGTGACTTGCGCGGCGCCGTATTGGTAGAGATCAAACAATAGTGAATGTCAAGAAGGCCTATTGCCTTCCTGCACTAGTGAGCATACTCTACCGCTCGACTTTCTCTGATCACGTTGACTTTGATGTCACCCGGAAAGTTCATCTTTGATTCTATCTCTTTGGCGATCTCTTTCGCCAGGAGTGAAGACTCGTCATCATTAAGCAGTTCTGCATTGACAATAACACGGACCTCACGTCCGGCATTGATCGCGTAGGCCTGTTTGACACCGTGTTTTTCTGAAGCGATCTCTTCAATCTCCGTAACCCGTTTAAGGTAGGATTCCAAAACCTCTCGACGGGCACCCGGACGTGCCGCAGAAAGCGCATCAGCCGCACATACTGCTGCACACTCTATACTTTCGATATCAGCCAGTCCGTGGTGCGCAGGAATCGCATTGAGCACGACCGCATGTTCATTATAGAGTTCAGCCAACTCGATTCCGAGATCGACATGACTGCCACCTTTTTCATGCGTCATCGCCTTACCGATATCATGCAACAGCCCTGCTCTCTTTGCCAGGACTTCGTCCCCACCGAGCTCTGCTGCGATTATCCCGGCAAGGTTGGCTACTTCCAGGGTGTGCGCCAATGCGTTTTGTCCGTAAGAAGCCCGATACCGCAAGCGCCCGATGAGTTTTAAGAGTTCCGGGTGAATACCTTTGATACCCATCCCTCTGGCAATCTTCTCACCCTCTTCAAGAATAGACTCCTCAAACTCTGAAGTCACCTTTTCAAAGATCTCTTCGATGCGGGCAGGCTGAATACGGCCGTCCTCTATCAAAAGTTCTATCGTACGTGTCGCAATCGCACGTCTGTAGAGATTGAAACTGCTGAGAATGATCGCATTCGGCGTTTCATCGATGATGATATCCACACCTAAGAGCAGCTCAAGCGTCTTGATGTTTCGTCCATCTTTACCGATAATACGGCCTTTCAGCTCATCATCACTCAGGTACACCTCATTCGTCAGGCGTTCTGATGCGAATTCACCGGCAAAACGAGACGTTGCCTGAGCAATGATGTAGTTCGCTTTTCGCTGCCCTTCGTCTTGGGCTTCCCGCTCATATCGACGCACGATATGGGCGATATCCCCACGGGCATCTTCTTCGACCTGTTTGAGTAAAAGCTTTTTAGCCTCATCGCGGGTCAGACCCGCACCGCTTTCTATGATTTTGACCGCTTCATTGGAACGGTTCATGTAATCTTCTTTTTGTTTCTCCATAGAACGTCTGGTACGTTCAAGCTGCAGGTTCAGGTTTTCTGTCTTAGAAGCTTCGATCTTGATACGACGCAGTTCTTCTGCTTTAAAGTCCTCAAAAGCCCTCTCTTTGTCCTCAAGTTCTTGAAACTGTCCTTTTAAGGCTATTCGTGCATCATCCAGTGCTTCATCAAACTTCTTTTGTGCTTTTGCTTCTACCTCTTGAGCTCTGAAACTCGCTTTATGTAACAAGAGTTCAGCTTCTGCGTCAATCGCTTTGGCTTTTGCTTTTGCCTGTTCGACAAAGACATCAAACTGTGCGCTGCTTAATCTTTTGGAGATCAAAAATCCGATTACTCCGCTGACGGTAGCGATGCCACCGCCTAAGAGAATCTGATTTAACATTAGGTTTCCTATATTTTATCGTTTTGGGCGTTATATAAATATCAGCTTGGACGTCATAATGATCGGTGACCTTTTGATCACACAGGCATTCGTCAAGCTGAACAAAAATTATGACGGGTTTTGCGGTAAGTCTTGAGAAAAATCTATCATACATTCCCTTACCGAAACCTACTCGCCTAGCATCTGTGTCTACCCCAACTACAGGCACAATGGCGACGTCAACTTTTTCAATCTTCAACAATGTCATATTCGGCTCACTCACACCAAAGTTCCCTTTGCTTAGTGGCCTACGGTATGGTACCATCTTAAAACTTTCATCGACCATAAAAGGAACATAACATTTTCTTATCTTCCTTTTTTGTTTTTCCAATGCATTTCTGATATCTATCTCAAACCCGAAAGGCAGGTAAAACAGGATAGAACGTGCCTTTAGATCATCTAAAAGCTCTTCGAGTATTACATTGACTTTGTGGCTCTTACTTTTTTGACCTTGACGTGAAGCGCGTTGCAACTTTTTTGTACACAGTTTTCGAAATGCTGACTTGTCTATACTCACATTAAGCCTTGAATGATTATAATTTCTAAATCTAAAGTGCAGGTACGCACAAAAATAAATATTATCAATAATATATCCAAAGGAAATTATAAATGTCATTAAAATCTATGACTCTGGCACTCAGCATGATTTTACTTCTAGGCGGATGCGGGGATTCGTCACAGAATGATTCACTTCTCTCAACTTCGTCGTATGAATTAGTCGATCTTGAAAAGAACATCTATAACGTCTCAAAAACGGGAAAAGAGTTTAAGGTCCAGGGTCTGGAAGACAAAGTTGTGATTTTCGACATCTTTGCAACATGGTGTCCGCCTTGCCGTGCATCAGCACCAAACCTTGCCGCATTGCAAAAGAACTATAAAGACGAGGTCAAGGTCATCGGTGTCCTCATCGAAGAGGATAAGAGCGATGCCTATGTACAACGTTTTATAGACACCTACGGAGCGGATTATACGATCTCGAATGCAGAGGACAACAAAGCCCTCTCCCGTGCTCTTGGGACTTCAACGGGTATCGGCCAGGGCTTTCCTATTCCATTGATGGTCATGTATTACAAAGGAAAATATATCAACCACTATATCGGTGTGATTCCTGAAGAGATGATCGAAAGTGATATCAAAAGGGCTTTGGGTAAATAACAGCATATGATTGGATTTTTTAAAAAAGGGCTTGGCCGTACAGCGGAAGCCATTAAGACAGTTATTCCCAAAAAAAAGCTCAAGATCTCCAAGGATGAACTCGAAGACATTCTACTTGAATCGGACGTACATTACGACCTGATCGAAAAGATCCTTTCAGAGATCCCTTATGATGAAGTCAAGCGTGAACACCTGGAATCAAAGCTATTAGCCTGTTTCAACTGGGCCTATTATGATGAGAAAGAGTTCACTGCTCCAAAGGTTCAACTGATCATCGGTGTTAACGGAGCCGGTAAGACGACGACCATTGCCAAACTCTCTCAAAAGTATCTTAACGAGGGCAAAAAGGTCATGCTTGGCGCTGCTGATACTTTCAGGGCTGCTGCTATCGAACAGCTCAGCCGCTGGGCAGACAAGATCGGCGTTCCAATCGTTGCGACACAGCAGGGACATGACCCTTCCGCTGTCGCCTTTGATGCCATTGCTTCGGCTAAGGCAAAGGGTTTGGACAATGTCATCATCGACACCGCCGGAAGACTTCATACCCAGACCAATCTTGCCAATGAGCTTAAAAAGATCGTACGTATCTGTGACAAGGCCCATGCCGGAGCACCTCATGAAAAGATATTGATCCTTGACGGTACACAGGGTAACTCTGCTATCGATCAGGCGCGAGCCTTTAACGAGATGGTCGATATCGACGGTATCATCATCACCAAGCTTGACGGGACAGCCAAGGGGGGATCGGTCTTCTCCATCGCCTTTGCCCTAGAGCTTCCTATCCTCTATATCGGTGTCGGTGAGACTCCCGATGATCTGGTGAAGTTTGACAAACATGAGTTTGTTGCCGACTTCCTGGATACTATCTTTGTCGATGAAGAAGAAAAATAGCCCCACACGATGTAGGGCTATTGCTTTTTTGTACAAATATCCCCACATTGTGTGCGAATAACGACCAATAATCCAATATCCCCACATCACTGCACCCCAAAATCATCGAAAAGCTCATCTTTTTGAACAAAAAATGGCCATTTTCTCCAATATTAATACATTCTTTTTGTTAGATAATATGTATATTTCAGTATTAATCCTATAAAGTGTTGGATATTAGAAAGTCAGCTACACAAGGTAAATGATGGATAACTGTGGACCGATATGTATATTGTTTATTTGGAATGGATTCTTATGGCCGCTGATTGTTTCCGGCCTTTATCTCATTGTCAAAAAGCAGCAAATTACGTCGAAGGGGAAGTTCTTTTTACTAAGTTCGTTGGGTGGCTATGTTTTAATGATCGGATTAAACTTTTTAATCAGTTTCATTGCCAAAAGCTTTTTGGGGCCAAATAGCGAAGTAGAAATGAAGACATTGGCAATTGTAATAACAATGATTTTGTTTATTCCCCCAGTGATATTAAGTCATGTGCTGTCTAAAAAATACAGCTAACAAACTAAAGGAGACCAATCAAAAACCCGTGGGCGGCTTTTTAATTGCTCATTTTAAATGTTACTCACATCTCCTTAGCCCTTCTATTTATATGACACTCTGAAATAGTTTCCAAGTTTATTAGGCATTACGCTACAATTCTCTCACTATGATTAGGAGTCTGATTTGGCAAAGAAAAAAAAGAGCTTGTTTGAGTGTCAGCACTGTGGACTAACCTCTCCTAAATGGATGGGGAAATGTACCAACTGCGGTGCCTGGGACTCCATGGTCGAGCTGAACGAACAGGAGCAGGAAGTCCTCAAACTCACCTCTTCTGCACCCGGTGGAGGTGCCAAGGCCAAGCCTATCACGGAGATCGTCGAGACAGAGGTCGAGCGTTTTTCATCCAGCGATACAGAGCTTGACCTTGTTTTGGGCGGAGGGATCGTACCCGGCTCACTGACACTTATCGGTGGTAGCCCAGGAGTCGGAAAGTCCACCCTGCTTCTTAAGATCTCATCCAATGTTGCCAGACAGGGTAAAAAGACCCTCTATGTGACTGGAGAAGAGTCCGAAGGCCAGATCAAACTCCGGGCCAACCGTCTTAATGCCAATGACGAGAACCTCTATCTGCTCAGCGAGATCCGTCTTGAACAGGTTCTGGTGGAACTGGGAGAACAGGATTATGAGTGTCTGATCATCGACTCCATCCAGACCCTCTACTCCGAGACCATCACCTCGGCCCCGGGCTCAGTGACGCAGGTCAGACAGATCACCTTCGATCTGATGCGCATCGCCAAAGAACGCAAGATCGCCATCTTCATCATCGGTCATATCACCAAAGAGGGCTCCATCGCGGGACCTCGCGTTCTTGAACACATGGTCGACACCGTACTCTATTTCGAGGGAGACTCTTCGCAGGAACTGCGAATCCTGCGCGGGTTCAAAAACCGTTTCGGTCCGACTTCAGAAATCGGTGTCTTTGAGATGAAATCCGAAGGCCTGGTCTCTGCCAAGGATATCTCGTCGAAGTTTTTCTCAAAGAACAATGCCCAGCCCGGGTCCGCGCTGACCGTTATTATGGAGGGCTCACGCCCGATCATCCTGGAAGTGCAAGCCCTGGTCTCCGACTCCTACGCGCCGAACCCAAAACGCCAGGCAACAGGATTTGAGAACAACAGACTTAACATGCTGCTGGCCCTGCTTGAGCGTAAACTGGAGATACCGCTGAACCAGTATGATGTCTTTATCAATATCACCGGAGGTATCAAGATCACCGAGACCTCTGCAGACCTCGCTGTCCTTGCCGCTATTATCAGCTCTTTTAGAAACCGCGCGATCTCCAAAGAGACGGTCTTCATCGGAGAGGTTTCCCTTGTTGGTGATGTTCGTGAAGTATTTCAGCTTGATGCACGGCTCAAAGAAATCGCCATGCATAAGTTTTCCAAGGCCCTCATCGCCAAAAAACCTTCCGATACCTTCGGTCTGAAGTGCTACGAAGTCAACGAAGTCACCAAACTCATCGATTGGATGTGAGCACGGACAAGTGAACGACACCTGCGTGTCGTCCGCCCGTGCGAAACCAAAGGCGATGTGCGCTCGCGTACCGCCGACGGCTTAACATAAAAAGAAAGCGAAGCGCGCGTTCGAACGAAACCAGAGCTGTTGTTTGCGAAGCGAACCAGCGTCGTTAACATTAATAAAAGCGCGAAGCGACACCTTAACATTGCAATCCGCTAACTACTATACAACCACCTTTTTTCTTCCTTCTACAGACCCTACGCTATAATACATCTATAAAACGACAAGGGACACACGATAACGTTGAACACATCTTTCAGTCTCAGACAGCTCAGTGAGACATCTATCGAATACTGCTTTGGTCAAGAGATCGATCTCGAGACCTCGAAGATGATATTGAGCCTGTTCTATACCCTTCAACAGACCTTGGACAGAGATGATTGGCATATTACCGACATTGTTCCGACCTATACCAATCTTGCGGTCTACTTCACCGTCGAATCCACACTGTTTCATCAGCCTCATGCCCTTGATGGAACCATAGAGAAAGCGCTTAAAGACCCCATTTCCTACCACGGCTCAACCTATGAGGTCCCTGTTTCATACACAGGTGAGGACCTCTCTACTCTATCTAAGCAGCTTGGACTTGATACCAAAGAGCTTATCCGACTGCACACCAATACACCTTACCCCATTGCCATGCTGGGTTTTCGTCCCTTTTTCCCCTACCTCCTTGGCTTGGATAAAAAACTGCACGCTCCTCGAAGAAAGAGTCCAAGGCTCAGTGTTAAAAAAGGCTCTGTCGCCATTGGCGGGGAACAGACAGGGATATATTCTGAAAATTCTCCCGGCGGATGGCACATCATCGGATATACTGATTTTGATGATTTCTCTCTTCTTCAGCCGGGGGATACTATAGTCTTTAAACAGAAGGATCTAACATGTTAATCAACTGTGATATAGGAGAGCGCGGATCTGCCCATGAGATAGACGATCAGCTCATGTCATATATCGACATTGCGAACATTGCCTGTGGAGGGCATGCCGGTACGGTTGAAAGTGTCGCGTACTATATTGAATTGGCAAAAAAGTATAAGATTAAAGTTACGGCGCATTTAAGTTATCCGGACAAAGCAAATTTTGGCCGCAAGGTCATGGACATTCCAATGGAAAAACTTCTGGCCTCCCTGACACAACAGCATGAGCTTATTGAACGCCTTCAGAGCGTCAAACTCCACGGCGCTTTGTATAATGAGGCCAATGTCAATACCACGCTGGCTGAGACCCTGGCAAAATGGATGAAAGAACAGGGTATCAAAGAGGTATTGACACCTCACCTCAGTGCCCTGGACCTCGCCTGCCAAAAAGTGGGTATCCAGCCGATTTATGAGGCTTTTCTGGATCGACGTTATATTCTTAAAGATGAGAAGCTGCACCTTGCACCCCGTAGCTCTGCTAATGCGCTGATTGAAAACCCCGAGGAGGCGAAAGAACAGTTCCTGTGTCTTCAACAAGGCTATATACGTATCGAGGATAAAACACATCTTCTAAAAGCCGAGACCCTCTGTGTTCATTCAGATTCAATGCATGCCCTTGATATCCTGAAAGCACTTTAATATGTTTACTCCGGCTCACAATAGTCTCTGTTTTGATGTCAGCCATCCGCACAGAGGGATGGCCCATCAGGGCATCTCGCCGAAAGGTCCATCCGACCGGCTCTCCTTTGCGACCGGCTTTATTCTTCTGGGCGAGCCCGAGGAGTTTAAAGCTATAGAGGTCATCCACTCAAGATCTATCGACTTT
>JBFEWG010000012.1:0-26151 GCA_041546465.1 Sulfurimonadaceae bacterium | reverse complement strand
GAACGGATCGGTGTCTGACGCAGACGATATGATGCGACATCGGCGAAGGTGTATTTCCCCAGGTTGCGTAGCTGTTCTGCAACAAGGAAGAGAATGATCGGCCACCCGACAAGAAAACCTATGGAGTAGATGAGACCGTCATATCCTTTGAGGTAGACCAGTCCTGAGATCCCCAGAAAAGAGGCTGCCGACATGTAATCACCTGCGATAGCCATTCCGTTTTGAAAACCTGTGATACCACCGCCTGCAGTATAGAAATCTTTGGCCGTTTTCGTACGTTTTGCTGCCCAGTAGGTTATGCCCAGTGTCCCGCCGACAAAGAGAAGGAACATGACGATAGCTGACATGTTCAGGGGTTGTTGTTCAACATCACCCTCGAGGGCACCTGCTGCATAAAGCATCGCCATAGAAAGACTTAGAAATAAAAAGATACGAGCTAACATTATTCATTCTCCTTTATGGCTTCTTTTATCTTTTCGGTCAGTTCATCAAACTCGCTGTTCGCACGTCTGACATAGATCCCCGTCAGGATAAAAGCAAAGACAATAATCAATATCCCAATAGGAATACCTATTGTCGTAACACTATCGGAACTGAGTGGTACACCCAGTGCTGAGGGGTTGAATGCGATTGTCAAAATAAACGCAAAGTAGACGATCAGCATCGCAAGGGTCAACGTCCATGCAAAGGCAGAGCGTTTGCTAACCAAGGTTTTAAAGTTAGGGTCATTTTTAATAGCTTCGACCTGTTCTTTTTTCATAAAAACTCCTTATTTTATATTCAGTGACACAATAGTATCACAGGTTAAAAGTCATAGTTGGCAATCAGGCGGTACTCACTCCACCCTGTGTTACCAGATGTACCTTCTGCAAACTTTCTTGGGAAATTCCCACGAAGACGTAACTGAAGGTTTTGGATTGATGCCGGGTAGTATTTGATATCAAACCCCGGTTCATAGGCTGTACGTGCTACGCCGTAGCCGCTGTTCTCATCCATATCAAATGAAGCATAATAGGCGGCAGTCGACAGGTTGACACCGTTCTCTTTAAAAGAGTAGGCAGCTGCAAATTTTGTCGCTTTTGTCCCGGCCAAGAACTGATGACGTGTCACCATGCCCTGGGTATAAGCAGGCATCCCGCCGAACTGGGTGATGACAGCGTTTTTATATGCTGCATCTGCCGCTTTATTCTCAGTCGTTTCAGAGTATGCCAGATAGGCACTGAAACCCGCATAGTTTGCACCGATCTTTGCCGCCCAGTATAATGAATCGATCTCACCGTTTCCATTGAGATCGGAGTATTGCATATAATCATCCCCAACACTGTCTTGTTTGATCGCCTGCAGGGCTAGAAAGGGTTTGACCTTCTCATTCAGAAGGCAGTCCCAGTTAAGTGTTGCATCCGCATAGAGGGTATTATATAGATCCCAAGCATAATCATTGGAAAGCTTTGCGGTAAAGCGCTCCCCTTTGAAAGCAACGGTAGCATTGGTGACACCAGCCGTACTCTTTCCGACAGCAGCCTCACCCAGATTTATATATTTCCCAGGTTGGGCATTTCCATTGGATGGATAGCCGGATGTAGCTGCAAGTATCCCTCCGCTGCTGTATATATTGCTAAAAGTGCCGTAGGCTACTCTGTTCACATGAGCTATCTGAAGGTCCATCTTCTCAACATCATGGTTGCTAAAGGTGTAGGCTTCAAAGGTATTGGGAAGCATACGTGCATCATCGCTTCCCATCATTGCAGTATCATATCGCTGCAGACCCAGTTTCGCCTTCGTTTTGCTTCCAAATTTGCTGAAATCATACTGAAGATAAGCTTCTCCCAACGTGGAATAACTCTGCAGGTCTGAACCCAGAAGTGAAGGGTCACTGATACCATGCTGTTGCAGGTTGATCTTGTTGGTCGTATAAAAAGCAGCAGCCATCTTTAGACCCTCATAGGCGGCAGTCTCATATTTCAGATGACCCCCGATTGCAAATGAATCACGATGCGTATTGTCACCTGAACTCCCCTGGTACTCTCTATCCAGATAAAACAGACGGATCTGACCGTTTGTCTTTCCTTCACTAAACATACTGCTTAAATCTTCAGCAGCGTTGACATTGGCAATAGCAATAATTGATGCTATACTTAGTGCCAGTGTTTTTTTCATTTCTCTCACCTTATTTTGGGTATCGCCAAATACCCGATATTGTTTCTTCACACCACAATCATAAGATGAGAACGTAGCACAAACGTAGCAAGTGAAAAAAACCGCTGCATTTTATAAAAAATCAAAAAAGTAAGTCATTGTTCTGAGAAGATGGGTAACATCTATACGGAAGTTTGTTATTTGGAGGGAAGGTCTATCATATAACCCTGAGAACGAATGTTCTGTATAAAGTCCTCTTTGAGCGTCTTTTTTAAGCGATTAACCTCTGCCCTGATCGTTGCATTATCGACAATGGTGTCATCCCAGACATAGTGTTGGAACTGTTCAAAATCGACGATACGTCCCCGATTGCGTGCGAGAAGGTCAATGATCTGTGATTGTCGTTTACTGAGCGTGTGCGCATTGCCCATAAAGAGAAGCTGATTGTGCTCCTGGTCATAACTGTAGTTGGAACTCAGACGCAAGTGTACGCGGGGTACCTCCGTAGAGACCTTGATCTTGTCAATGCGTAAGGAGAGTTCCTTAAGATGAAAAGGTTTTTTCAGATAATCATAGCAGCCCAGGTCATAAGCACGTGAGATATCTTCGATATCGACAAGGGCACTGATATAGATTGCGGGAGTATGGATCTTTAGTTCGTGCAGTTGCTCTAAAAGTGTCAGGCCGTCAATTCCGGGGACATTGATGTCCAATATAAGGAGGTCAAAACTCTCATTTTTCAGGATCTCCATTGCTGTTGAACCGTCAATACAGCTATTGACTTGATGACCAATCTCTTTAAGGTATTCTTCGATGGATTCGTTGAGCATGATCTCATCTTCAAGCAAAAATATCTTCATTATTCACCCATAACTTTAAATAGATAACGAAAGCGTGTCATCTCATCTGTTGAATCGATCTCGATTGCAACATCCTCTTCTTCACAAATGGATTTTACCAAATTCAGGCCCAATCCAAATCCGTCAAGCCGGCCATCCTCTCGGTAGAAAGGTTCCAAGACTTTGTTGATGTCCTCAATCTTCTTTGAGCGGCTGTAGATTTCAAAACAGAGGAGGCTTCCCTTAATACTTGTATTGATTGTAATCGTTTCAGTCGGCAAGGTATATTTTATAGCATTGGTGATGTTATTGTCGATAATACGCTGCAGCTTTGTCTCATTGAAATATATATAATGCTCTCCCTCACAGGGCTCAAACACAAAATGAAGACGCGACTGTTCGGCGACCTCCTCGAAGAACTCTTTACGGCTTTTGAGATAGGCATTGAACGCAAGTGCTGTCCGTGGGTATTCGACCTGATCTTTTTTGACGAGATAGCTTAGATCATCATAGATGTTAAAGATGTTTTTAACGGCAGCGTCAATCTTGGAAAGCTGACTGTTCTTACCCTGTTTCATGATAATAAGGTCAATATTCGCCATGATGACACTAAGCGGAGTATTGGTCTCATGAATGGCATGGCGAAGGAACTTTTTTTGGGTGACAAGCAGGTTTGCAGAAAACTTTTGGGCTTTTTCGAGTTCTTTATAGTTTTTTTCCAGGGCTTTTGTCTTTGTCTTTACCTTCTGTTCCAAAGAAGCATTGAGTTCTGAGAGAGAGACCTTTTGGTGCATGATAGTATCGACCATCTTATTGGCATAATGTACCATTGTTCGGAACTCTTTGAAAAATATCTGTTTGTAGTTGATGACCTGATCATGGTGTGCAGCACGTTCAAAAAACTTTAAAAAGGTGTCGACATCACGTTGCATCAAAGCACTGACGATCTTATTGATACCGAACATTACACCAAAGAGAATAAAGGCCAGGGTGACAATCTCGAGAACGATTTTTACCAGACGGCTTTTGGACTTTTTTTGCTGTTCGAATAAAAAGAGTTCCGAAGGTTTCGTATAGATACCGTTAAGCAGCTTATAACCGTTGCTCAGTTGCAGTATATAAACAAGGACCGATCTTTCCTGTTTTCCCTCTGCAAGGTTTAAATGCAGGGTTGATTCAGGAACAAGCTCTTTGATGTTGTTGAGTTCCCTGTCGAGATGTCGGTTGTTGAACAGAGGATTCATCTGTGTATCATAGAGTTGTATAAAACGGTAGTCATCGATACTGAAAATATCACTGATACGTTTGAGAGATTGATGAAGGTCTTGCTTACTTCCTTTGAGTTCATACTCCATCAGTAAAGCTATCTGTTGTGATACCTGTTCGATCTCTTGTTGTCGGGTATGGATAAAGTGTTCATGTTCTAGATGCAACTGTGCTTCATACCTCTGATACTCGTCTTGAATGAGAAGATAGGCAAAGACAATTGTAAAAAGTAAGAGGATGACAATGGCAAAGCTATGGATCTGAGACAGTGAGAAATTGCTCAGATAGCGTGATGCCCAAAGATATAGTTTTTTACTTGGTGATAACATGCAGACATTATACAGTGTTTGTCAGGACTTTCAGATGAGTTTAACAATCGTCTTTTAAACGGTTTAAAAGCAGTTCTAACTTACGACCTGATTTTTTCATGCAGACGTTGGCAAGAATGGAAGAAGCCAATACAATTGTGAAAGTAAACAGTGTAAAAAATGTGATGATATCTTTGTGCAATGTGGCGGCATTAAAAAGAGATTGTACATAGATTATGGTGAACAGAAGTGTCAAGAACATCGTCAATATAAGGGATGTGATGATCAAAGAGACCCTTTGCCGTCTTTTTATGATACGTTGGAATTCGGCATCTGTCTTGATCATTTCATAAATATCTTCGTACATCATAATCCTGAAAACTAGTTGCGAAAATATATCATAATAATATGACAATGTAAACTGTACATCTATGTCTCATTTTTGATAGACAGTTTAGATTATAGTCTCTTCTATTTTTGCTGTAGGCGTGTGCAGATAGGCGCGGAATGCATCGATATCAAGGGGCTTTGAAAAGTAAAATCCCTGTATGATAGAGCATCCGTTCTCCCGTAAGAACTGAAGTTGTTCAGGTGTCTCAACCCCTTCTGCAATAACATCAAGATTAAGGTTCTTGGCCAGAGAGATGATACTTTTGGCAATGGCACAGTCCCCTTCATGATTCGGCGTGTCACAGATAAAAGACTTGTCAATTTTAAGTGCGTGAATAGGAAGCGTTTTGAGATAATTCAAAGATGAGTAGCCTGTACCAAAGTCATCGATAGAGAGTTTAACGCCTGTTTTCTCAAGTTCTTCAAGGACGAGAAGGCTCTTTCTGGCCTGTTTGATAAGCATGTTTTCTGTAAATTCGAGTTCTATGGAAGAAGAGTCGATACCGTTTTTATGCAGGTTTTCTTTGATGAGCTCATGAAGGTTCTGATGAAGGATCTGTGAGGAAGAGACATTTAGACTGATACAGAACTCATCGTCAAAATCACGTTTGAGCTCCGCAATATCATGGCAGACTTGTGTGATGACCCATTTTCCTATCTGATTGATCAGACTGCTCTCTTCAGCAATGGGTATGAAGTCAGCTGGCGAGACTTCACCCAAATCTTTTTGGTTCCAGCGTAAGAGCGCTTCAGCTCCGATAACCTGTTGTGTGATCACGTCGATCTTTGGCTGATATTTGATGTGAAACTCATTGTGCTCGATGGCATGGTGCAGTTTTGTCTCAATATCATGCCTGAAGAGTATTGTGTCATGCATCTTGGAGGTAAAGAACTGATAATTGTTCTTACCTCTTTCCTTGGCACGATACATCGCAGTATCAGCGTAGGATAAAAGTGTATCACTGCAGTCAGCATCATCTGGATAGACACTGACACCAATACTTGTCCCGATATACATCTCCTGTTCATCAAAGATAAAAGGCTCTTCAAGAAGCTTGATGATTCTGTCACAAAGGAGTGTGATCTCAAGGTCATTTGCGACTTCATTGATAATGATCACAAACTCATCTCCTCCCAAGCGAAAGACACTGCTTTTCTCATTGAGCAGACTCTTAAGCCTGGATGATGCGGCAATAAGGAGTTTATCACCCATGGCATGACCCAAGGTGTCATTAATGATCTTGAAGTTGTCCAAATCCAAAAAAAGTATAGCAATACGCGAATGTTCATCTTTCGCGGTTTTAATAGAATCTTTGAGATAGTCCTTAAACATGTGTCGGTTTGACAGACCGGTAAGCGGGTCATAGTTGGCAAGGCAGTAGAGTCGTTTTTCCGTCTCTTTACGGACATTGTTTTCCAGTTGAAGTTCATTGTTGGATGACTCCAGCTCCTCTTTCGCCTGGCTGAGGTTATGGGCAAGGTCCTGGTTGACGTATTGTGTCAGCAGTGATTTAATAAGCGATTTATTTACACGAAGCATAGTGACAAGCATGATCGTATAATAGACGATGCCGATAAGTGAGACGATAAGTGTTAGCTCTCCGAGCATCGTCGCTCTGTAAAGAAATGCCAGTACAAGCGGAAGTGAAAAAGCGATGAAAGCCATGATGTGCATTGAATACAGAGCGACTGAACCGGCGATCATCGAACTGAACAGAAAGAAGAGCAGGACCTGAATATCAAAGGCATTCAGTGGAAAGATGAAGAGCAGACTGGAACCAAAGAGTGCGCCTGAGAGAAAGATACCAAACAATAAAAAAGGCTCTTTGACGATCAAGGAGAGGTCCGTACTTCTTCGAATACTGTAGATATGCCACAAGCGAAGCGTGCTCAACGCAAAGATAGAAGTCAGCCAGGTTATGGCAAGGTCTGCCTGTACTTTTTCATAGACGATATAAAAGATAAGCGAGCTGACGGCAAGTGTACTGAAAATAGAACATGGCAGGTTTTGCAAAAGCGTCCCCAAACGCTCTTCTTGAACCCTAGTGTCAAGTTTTGATGTAAACATTAATTTCCCTAATAATTCCCTGGCGGAAGTCTATCATAAAAAGTTATAAATTGATAGGTGAAAAATTTGAAATTATGATTAAAGTTTTTCACTAGGATAGTGTGATTAAGAAAAAGTGATTATAATTTCACAACAAAATACTATAGATAATAGGAAAAAAAATGTCTTTAAAAACATATGATTACACAGCTGAAGAGAGAGCTGCATTTCAATGGGCTAAGATGACGACATCAAAAGGTGTTATCTGGCTGAAGCTTTACGGTGATGAAGCACCAAACACAGTTGCAAACTTTGCAACATTGGTCAATGACGGTTACTACAACGGTCTGAACTTTCACCGTGTTATCCCGGGCTTTATGGCACAGGGCGGTTGTCCTCACGGTACAGGTACAGGCGGACCGGGTTGGTCGATCGCTTGTGAAACATCTACAAATACACACAAGCATGTTAAAGGGACACTCTCTATGGCACATGCCGGGCCAAACACAGGTGGAAGCCAGTTCTTTATCTGTTTCGTTTCATGTCCGCATCTTGACGGTGTGCACACGGTATTCGGCGGTATCGAAGCTGATGATGCTGACTCTATGGCGGTACTTGACTCTATCGAAGGTCAGGACAAAATCGAATCTGTAGAGATTTTGGCAGAGCGCTAATCATTGAGAGGCGTTAGCCTCATTTTATATAAGGGAGTTGACTTCATGTTAGTACATATCTGCTGTTCCGTCGATTCCCACTTCTTCTTGGAAAAACTTCAGGCTGATTATCCCGAAGAGAAACTTACGGGCTTTTTTTACGATCCCAATATCCATCCCTATTCAGAATATAGGCTGCGTTATCTGGATGTTCAAAGAAGCTGCAAGAAACTAGGTATAGACTTGCTTGAAGGCGAGTACGATTTTGAGACATGGATGGACCTGGTCCGCGGTCTTGAGAAGGAACCTGAAAAGGGTGCACGATGTGAGGTCTGTTTTGACAGACGTTTCGAAGTCTCGGCAAACAAGGCTTTGGAACTGGGCGAAAAGAAGATCACAACGACACTGTTGGTCTCTCCATTGAAGTCTCAAGAACAGCTCAAACGGGTTGGGGATGCTTTTTATGAGAAGAACGGGGTGGAGTTTATCGCCGTTGATTACCGCTCAGGCGGAGGATCTCAAGACCAGAGCCGTGTGACCAAAGAGGAGCAGCTCTACCGTCAGGACTACTGCGGTTGTATCTACGGACTGACGATGCAACGTGACCAACAGGGTAAACTGATGGATGAGATGTTCTCACCGATAGGGGGACAGATACTTCCTGCTTCCATCGAAGAGCGGCTTGAACTTTATCAGCGCCGTATGGATTACGAAGACGAGGGCATTGATTATCAACTGGTAAGAGAGAAGTTTCTTAATTACCGTCAGTACGATCTGAAGGTGAGCATTGCCAAGAAAGATGTGGCTGCCCATGCGCTGATCTATTCGACACTGCCGAGAAAAAAAGCAAACGGCCGTATTGAGCATACAGTAAGTGATATCCACTTTATGAACAGAGAAGAGCTGAAGTTTATCACGCTTGAGACCTTCAATCGGCTTTCAAACAGCAGTTTTGCTTCCGTTAAAGAGATGATCTTCAATCCGTTAAGTACAGAACGCGAGATCGGACTTCGCCAGAAACTATGCCATTCGCCGTATGATCTCAGTCCGATACTTGTCGTTGATGAAATAGTCGATGGAAAGATTGAAGTCTATCTTGATGCGATGACCTATGAAGACAACCGTGAATATCTGGTCTTAAAGTAGGCTTTGACCTACTTGGCTTGAAAACTTATAGACACTCCCTGACATGAAACATCCGGATGTCTGAGTTGGGGATATCCATTTTCTGTTTTCCTTTTTTGATATAGACATAGAACTGACGATTGTCCTGCACATATTCGATGACATAGTGGGTCTTTTGTTTCGGTGTTAGGATAAAAGTCATGTCGTCATAGGAGGAATGATTGTAGTTGGCACGGATTTTTAAGGGCTTTCCAACCGGAATTTTGACCGCCTTGCTCTTGGTCTTGTTGTCTGATATAACCACACCGAGTGATTCGGAGTTATGGCATCCCCCACTGTAATCAGAGATCTCTGCATAATAATCATCGGCAAAGAGTGTCGTTTCGCTTTGTGAAATCAGTTCCAGCGTAGCATGATCATGTGAGAGTGTGTCTGTATACTTACTGACACAACCGCTTAAAGAGAAGAGGATGAGTAAGATTGTTAGATAAGAGAAGCTCTTGGTCACTTTAGTTATCCTCACACTCTTTTGTTGGATCAAAGTTTCGTATACGTGACGGATCGATTCTTATCATCTTTCCATCTTCCTTGATATAGGCGTCAAACTCACTTAGTGTGCCTTTGAAGAGTCCCAGGTCTTTTCTTGCATATTCAAAAATATAGTGTCGGTTCTTTTCAGCGGTTAGAAGAAAGTTAGCATACTCTATATAGGTGGAGTTCCCACTATCTATTCTATAGTTAACATTGACCTGAAGTGGTTCGTTGACTGGAATCTTGATGATGCGGCTCGGTGTATCGCTATCGGTTTGTAAAATGCCTAATGAGACATCGTTTTTACACCCTTTGGTATGTTTGTAGAAAAAGGCATAATAATCATCTGTAAAGATCAGGGTTTCACTTTTAGGGACAAGTTGCAGTGTAGCGTAGTCTTTGGTTGTCACATCAACATAGGGTTTGGCACCACAGCCAGTCAATAAAAGTGCAAAAACAAATGCACTAAATGATAGATAGCTTTTCATCGTATTCCTTTGTATTCAAGTTTTCTGTTCAATTTTACAGAGATAGGCTTAATGAATGATGAATGTGAAATGAGGACATTCAAGTCGTGTATTTTTATCTAAGATTTATTGAGGGAAAGATACACTTCAAAAAACATTGCTATATAAGAGGTGTTATGCTTAATTTAGTTTCATTTATCAAGCTTCTCAAAGAGTCTTTCCGAGACCTCATGCCTATTATCCTGGTCATCCTGTTTTTCCAACTTGCCATCATTCAAAGTGTACCTGAAAACTGGCTAAGTACGGCGATGGGTCTTTTGGTTGTGGGTGTCGGCCTTGCTGTCTTTCTTTTAGGCTTGGAGGTGGGGATATTCCCCGTTGGCGAAAAACTTGCCGGTGATTTCGCACACAGAGGGTCTACTTTTTGGATCATCCTGTTCGCTTTTATGATCGGATTTGGGACAACTGTTGCCGAGCCGGCTCTGGTTGTTATCGCTGAAAAGGCAGCCGGGATAAGTTGCGGAAGGATCGATGCTGTCGTTTTAAGGATGGTGGTTGCTTTCTCTGTCGGTTTTGCCATTGTGCTGGGTGTATGGCGGATTATCAAAGGTCATCCGATCCATTACTATATTATCACAGGCTATATCCTTGTCGTCGCTTCGACTGCTTTGTCTCCCCAGGAGATCGTCGGACTTGCCTTTGACCTTGGAGGTGTGACGACATCAACAGTTACTGTACCTCTTGTTGCTGCGTTGGGTATTGGTCTGGCTTCGACAATCAAAGGGAGGAACCCTGTGTTGGATGGTTTTGGCCTGATCGCCTTTGCTTCACTTACACCGATGATATTTGTGCAGTTTTATGGAATTTTTGTCTATCAGTTTGTCGAAGTGACCCAGGTGGTACAATCGGTTGTACCTGTTGTGCCTGCTGAAGCCTGTGAGGCATCTTTCTCCTTTGATTATCATCCTCTGGCACTTTTAAAGGGGCTTTTTGCTGTTATGATGGATGTTGTACCGATACTTGGCGTTATCTTCTTCTTTCAATATGTCGTCTTGAAAAAACCGATTGAGAACCTGAAATGTGTGCTTATCGGTTTTGCTTTGGTCATTCTCGGACTTGATGCCTTTATCATCGGTCTTGAGATGGGGCTGTTCTCACTGGGTGAGACGATGGCCTTTCAGCTGACACAAAATGACAGTACGATAATCATCTACATATTTGCCTTTGCTATCGGATTCTCTACGACAATGGCGGAGCCTTCATTGACAGCCATCGCTAAAAAAGCACAGGAGATCAGTGATGGTAAGATCAATGACTTCGTCCTGCGCATTTTTGTTGCCTTTGGTGTTGCCATCGGTATCGCTCTGGGAGCATATCGTATCGTCAACGGGGGTGAGATCGTATTTTATATCATGACGGGGTATATGTTTGTGATCGCACTGACATTTATTGCGCCTAAATATATCATTCCTATTGCCTATGACAGCGGCGGGGTGACGACATCAACAGTTACTGTCCCTCTGGTCGCCGCTTTGGGACTTGGATTGGCAACAAACATTCCCGGTCGTGATCCTCTGATCGATGGTTTCGGACTGATCGCCTTTGCATCACTCTTTCCTATGTTGACGGTCATGGCTTATGGGGTTATTACAGAAAGAATGGGTGTTATCGGTGAGCATGAACGTGAGGCGATCCATCTTAGTGAGCTTCGTCATGCCCTTGAACATGCCGAGGATATGGGTCTTTCGACAGTCAATATCTATGGTACAGACAGACGACACACCTATGATGTGCAGTTCTCTGCCGTGCATGTGATCGTACCTCAGGAAAAAGAGGAAGAGGCATTGCTGGCTGCCAAAGATGCAGGTGCTGACGGGGTGACTATTATGCGGGCTCATGGTATGGGACTTGATAAGATGGAAAACTTTTATAACAGGCTTCATAGCGGAGAGACTGATTCTAACCTTATGTTCATCACACCGACAAAGAAAGTTGAAAGGATCATCAAGAAGATCATGGATGAGTTGGATCTTATCGGTGAGGGTGCCGGTATTACCTACTCCTATCCAATAACCAACCTTAAAGGCGCTACACTGAAAATAGCAGATCTATAAAAGATTTGAAACTCCGGTAACTACCGGAGTCAAACAGTTCTCGCAGAACGATTCTTGCCACCTTGAATATAAATAATACTAAATTAACCTGTTTTTCGTTAAAATAGCCAAATTTTATAAAAAGGCTTCACTACTATGATGGACGTTGTAGAAATCCAGAAAATATTACCACATAGATTCCCTCTCTTACTGATCGATAGAGTTACGGATATCGTTAATAATGAAAAACTTTTAGGTTATAAGAATGTCAGTATCGGTGAACAGGTTTTTGAAGGTCACTTTCCAGGTCATCCGATCTATCCAGGTGTTATGATTCTTGAAGGAATGGCTCAAGCCGGCGGTATTTTAGCGTTTAAAAGCATGGATATGACAGAAGAAGAGGCAGCAGAGAAAGTTGTTTACTTTATGAGTATTGACAAGGCAAAGTTCCGTAACCCTGTTCGCCCGGGCGACCGTTTGGAATATGAGATATCTGTCGTCAAACACAAAGGTGCTATCTGGGTTCTTCAAGGCAAGGCCTATGTTGATGGAAACCTTGTCTCAGAAGCTGAACTAAAAGCTATGGTTGTAGACAAGTAGGCAAGTGATGAGTATGATATCAGAACTTGCCATTATCGAAGATGGTGCCGTGATCGGTGAGAACGTTTCGATCGCTCCGTATGCTTTTGTCTCTTCAGAAGCGGTGATAGGCGAAGGAACAACTGTCGCACAAGGTGCCTGTATCTATGGGAAGACGACTATTGGGAAAAACAACAGAATCTTTTCTCATGCTGTGATCGGTTCTATTCCCCAGGACCTCAAGTACAATGGCGAAGAGGTGGAACTTATTATCGGAGACAATAATACGATCCGTGAGTTTACTCTGTTTAATCCGGGGACAGAAGGCGGCGGTTCAAAGACGGTTATTGGATCGAACAACCTTTTTATGGGTTATGTGCATGTCGGTCACGACTGTATTATCGGTTCAAACTGTATCTTTGCCAATGCGGCGACGATTGCTGGGCATGTAGAGATCGGTGATTTCGTTGTCGTTGGTGGTATGACACCGATTCATCAGTTTGTCAAAATCGGTGACTATGCGATGGTTGCCGGGGCTTCGGCACTTTCTCAGGACGTACCGCCGTTCTGTATGGCAGAAGGAAACCGTGCCGGTATCCGTGGGTTGAACCTGACTGGTCTGCGCCGCAATCTTGACAGAGATGCCATCAATGAACTCAAGGCCGCATACAGAGAGTTGTTTGAAAAAGGACGTCCTCTCAAAGAAGCGGCTCAAGAATTGCTTGATGTTACGCAGAACGATTATGTAAAAGCCTTATGTGACTTTGCGATCACGACAAAACGCGGCATTGCATACGAAAGGAAAAATAATGATTCATAGAAATTGTAGCTTTTGTGAAGCGATGGAAACAGAAGAAAACCCGCTGATAGCAGGAAACGGTGTTTATATCTGTAAGAACTGTGTTATTTCGGCTTACCGCATCATGTTCGGTGATGATGAGGTCAACACAGAAGAATCAGCAGCCCATCCACAGATGGAAGGTGAACTGATGACACCAAAAGAGATGAATGCTTTCTTGAGTGAATATGTCATCGGTCAGGAAAATGCCCGTAAGCTTCTGTCTGTCGCTGTATATAATCATTATAAACGTATATTTAAGCAGCATGAGGTTGAAGAGGACGAGACCGAGATCGCAAAATCCAACATCTTGTTGATTGGACCTACCGGTTCGGGTAAGACACTTTTGGCACAGACAATCGCTCGCGTATTGAATGTCCCTTTGGCGATAGCCGATGCGACAAGTCTTACGGAAGCAGGTTATGTGGGTGAAGATGTCGAGAATATTTTGACTCGTCTACTTCAGGCAGCTGATGGAGATGTTGAACGGGCACAGCAGGGTATTGTTTTCATTGATGAGATCGACAAGATCTCACGTATGAGTGAAAACCGTTCAATAACACGTGATGTATCGGGAGAGGGTGTACAGCAGGCACTTCTAAAGATCATAGAAGGTGCACAGGTTAATATTCCGCCTAAGGGTGGACGCAAACACCCTAATCAGGAGTTTGTCTCAATCGATACTTCAGGGATCTTGTTTATCTGTGGCGGTGCCTTTGACGGGATGAAGGATATCCTGAAACGCAAAGGCGGTCAGAATGTATTGGGCTTTGGCCACGAGAAGAAGTCCAAAGATGAGCAGGAACCGACATTTGAGATGGTTGAACCGGATGATCTTGTTCAATACGGTTTGATTCCTGAGTTGATTGGCCGTTTACCAATTATTGCTACACTTAGCGAGATTGAAGAAGAGGCCATGGTCAAGATCCTGACAGAGCCTAAGAACTCACTGGTACGTCAATACAAAAAACTGTTTGCGATTGATGATGTCGAGCTTAACTTTGAAGAGGATGCCCTTAAAGCGATCGCTGCAAAAGCGATTGAACGTAAAACAGGAGCACGTGGTCTTCGTTCGATCCTGGAAGAGATGATGATCGATGTGATGTATGAACTTCCGGAGTACTCAGGATATGAGGTCATCGTGACAAAAGAGATGGTACAAGAGGGTGAAAAACCTGTATACGTCAAAAAAAGTAAGAAAAAAATAGCATAATTCAGGAATATAAATGATTTTTAACAAGTTCATCGGACTTTTTTCAAGTGATCTTTCAATTGACCTTGGAACAGCAAATACACTCGTGATCGCAAAAGGTCAGGGGATTATTATCAACGAACCTTCTGTTGTTGCGGTAAAGACGGAGCGTTTTGGCCAGCAAAAAGTACTGGCAGTTGGCCGTGAAGCAAAAGACATGGTTGGTAAGACACCGGGTAATATCAAGGCGATCCGTCCTATGAAAGACGGAGTCATCGCTGATTTTGATATGACAGAAAAGATGATACGAAAGTTTATTCAAAAAGCACATGGCCGTTCAGCACTGATCAGCCCACGTATCATCATCTGTGTTCCTTACGGGCTGACACAGGTGGAACGTAAAGCAGTACGTGAATCAGCGCTTTCTGCCGGAGCACGTGAGGTATTTTTGATTGAAGAACCTATGGCGGCAGCAATCGGTGCGGGTATTGATATTCGTGAACCTCAAGGTAATCTGGTCGTTGATATCGGTGGGGGAACGACAGAGATTGGTGTTGTTTCTTTAGGGGGTCTTGTCCTTTCCAAGTCTATCCGTGTAGCCGGTGACAAGATCGATCAGGCGATCATTGACTATGTCAAGCGTAAATATAACCTTCTTATCGGAGAACGTTCAGCAGAAGAGATCAAAATTGCAATCGGTACAGCGATGCCACTGGATGAAGAGTTGACGATGATCATCAATGGTCGTGACCAGGTCGAAGGACTGTTGAGCTCGATCGAACTGACAAGTGAAGATGCCCGTGAAGCGATGCGTGATCCATTGAAAGAGATTGGAGAAGCACTACGTGATGTACTGGAAGTAATGCCTCCTGACTTAGCCGGGGATATTGTCAATCACGGGATTATCCTCACAGGCGGTGGTGCATTGATCCGTCAATTGGACAAGTTCTTCTCTGAACTGATCAAGATTCCTGTCTATGTGGCAGATGAACCACTACTTGCGGTGGCAAAAGGAACGGGACGCGCACTTGAAGAGATAGATCTGCTTCAGGAACTCTTCGAGCATGAATAGAGAGCTGATAGGCTTTTTATTTTTAGGCTTTGCCATTTTAATTGGCGTATTAAAACTTACCAATTGGATTCAAGACCCTTTTACCGGGGCACTTAACAGCGTCAAATCGTTTTATCATGAGAGTGTTGAAAGTATCAACACATCGATCGATGAACATTTTGACCAGCAGGCTACCATCCAAAGACTTCAAAAAGAGAACAAAATATATCAAGAGAACAGTGTGCTTGCACAGGAATTCGCCAGCGAACTGAACCTTATGTTTGAGGAGCACCAGTCTTCTTTGGAGATATCACCAAAAGTACAACTTGTCAAAACACTCTCATATGCAAAATTCGGCGATATCAACCGTGTATGGTTGGATATGAAAGATTACAACTCTTCCAAGGTGTATGGGCTTGTCAGCAAGGGTGTGAGTGCAGGAATAGTGACCTTTCAACATGGTCAGCCTATGGCACTGTTAAACTCGGACTACAAATGTTCTTATGCGGTCTATGTCGGTAAGAAAAGGGCTCCGGGGATTGTTCATGGCAAGAATACTGAAGAGATGTTGGTTGAATTTATCCCCAACTGGATCAAAATAGAAGTCGGCGATGAAGTCTATACCAGCGGTCTAGACAACCTTTTCTTTATCGGTCTGAAGGTTGGAAAAGTCATAGAAATCACCAAGTCTCAAGGTTTTCAAAATGCTAAAATCAAACCATATTTCGATGTTACCCGGCCGGGATATTTTCAAGTGATCATGAACAGGTACTAATGTCTTTTTCTGCACACGAAAAGCTGGAAGTTCTTTTAAGGAAGATCAAGGATCTAAAAGAGGAAAACAAGGCTCTTAAGGCAGAGCTTTCAGCCCTTTCCGGTATGAAAAAAAGTGTTGAAAAAAACAAAAAGAAAGAGAAAAAACCGCCACCAAAAGATATGACTCCTTCGCTTTTTTGATCTTTTTGTAACACAACAATTCACCTTCTCTCAGGCAGCAGTACAATTATTGTAAAAAAAGCTTTTTTTGAATGCTAAACTCATCCGTTTTTAAGTGCTTAAGCGCTATAATCTACAAATTTTTTATCATACATATAATCAAGACGTATAAAAGGGTCACAATGCCAAAAAGAGACGATATAAAAACCATTTTACTGATCGGTTCGGGACCGATTGTAATTGGGCAAGCCTGTGAGTTTGACTACTCAGGAACACAAGCGGTTAAAACGCTTAAAGAGCTTGGATATCGTGTTGTTCTGATTAACTCTAACCCTGCAACGATTATGACTGACCCGGAGTTTGCAGATAGAACATATGTCGAACCGATCACCCCTGAAATTATCTCCGAGATCATCAAGAAAGAGAATGTTGACGCAATCTTGCCGACAATGGGTGGACAGACAGCATTGAATGCTGCGATGACGATGTATGAGAACGGTATGCTTGAAGGTATCGAGTTTCTGGGGGCAAAGCCGGAAGCAATTACCAAAGGAGAGGACCGACAGGCATTCAAAGAGGCGATGATCAAGATCGGGATGGATCTTCCTCATTCGCGATATGCCTATAACATGGATGAAGCATTGGAAGCAGCTGAAGAGATCGGATTCCCGATCATTATCCGTGCCTCATTTACTTTGGCCGGCGGCGGTTCGGGTGTGGCATACAATATCGATGAGTATAAGGTACTTGCACAGCGCGGTCTTGATGAGAGTCCGATCACTGAGATCCTTGTCGAAGAGTCTCTTTTGGGTTGGAAAGAGTACGAGATGGAAGTTATCCGTGACAAAGCGGATAACTGTATCATCATCTGTTCGATCGAAAACTTTGATCCGATGGGAGTACATACCGGAGACTCGATCACGGTTGCACCGGCATTGACATTAACGGATAAAGAGTATCAGCGTATGCGTGATGCTTCTTTTGATATCTTGCGTGAGATCGGAGTAGATACGGGTGGTTCAAACGTACAGTTCTCTGTTGATCCGAAGACAGGCCGTATGATCGTTATCGAGATGAATCCACGTGTTTCAAGGTCTTCCGCTTTGGCATCCAAGGCAACGGGTTATCCGATCGCCAAGATCGCGACACTTCTGGCTGTCGGTTATACGCTGGACGAACTGACCAATGATATCACTGGGACACCGGCTTCCTTTGAACCGGTCATCGATTATGTCGTGACAAAAGTCCCTCGTTTTACATTTGAGAAGTTCCCTGAAGCTGATTCGACACTCTCTACTGGTATGAAATCTGTGGGAGAAGCGATGGCGATAGGCCGTACCTTTAAAGAGTCTTTCCAAAAAGCGCTATGTTCACTGGAAGAAGGATACAGCGGTTTTGACTGTGTAGAAGGTGACCTTGAGTTCATCAAGCATGAGATCCGTCGTCCCAATGCTGAACGTATGTTGTATGTTGCCGAAGGTTTCCGTCGCGGTATGACACATGAAGAGATCTTTGATATCTGTAAAATTGACCCATGGTTCCTTTACCAGCTTGAAGAGATTGTCGCAATGGAGAAGACGCTCGATATTGATATCCTCAATGACGCCGAACGTTTTAGAAAAGCAAAGACAGACGGTTTCTCCGACAAGATGATCGCAAGACATATCAACAGAAACTCGAATATAGACCAGAGTGAGAATGACGTATACAATGCGCGTAAGCGTCTGGGTATCCATCTTGAGTACAATGAAGTCGATACCTGTGCTGCCGAGTTTGAGGCCTTGACACCGTATCTTTACTCGACGACAAATATCACGAAGCTGCCAAATGTGACTAACCGTGTTGATGAGACGAAAAAGAAAGTAATGATCCTTGGCGGCGGACCGAACCGTATCGGTCAGGGGATCGAGTTTGACTACTGTTGTGTCCATGCTGCTTTTGCTTTGAAAGAGATGGGAATTGAGACGATCATGTATAACTGTAATCCGGAGACTGTCTCGACGGATTATGATACATCGGATGTACTCTATTTTGAACCGATTGACTTTGAACATGTGCGCGAAGTCATCGAGTATGAACAGCCAGACGGTATTATCGTACACTTTGGTGGTCAGACACCATTGAAACTGGCAAACCCCTTGACAGCTATCGGTGCCAAGATCTCCGGGACACCTGCCAAGGTCATTGATCTGGCTGAAGACAGAGAGAAGTTCTCTGATTTTGTCAATGCTCATGGTCTGAAGCAGCCTTCAAACGGTCTTGCAACGACAAAAGAGCAAGCTGTCTCTATTGCAGAAGGGCTGACCTATCCGGTACTTGTCCGTCCATCATTTGTCCTTGGTGGACGAGCGATGCGTATCGTCTATAACTCAGATGAACTTCGTACCTATATGGACGAGGCTGTCTCTGTTTCAAATGATGCCCCTGTTCTTGTCGACAAGTTTCTCGATCAGGCTGTAGAGCTTGATGTTGATGCTATCTGTGATGGGAGCGAGGTCTATATCGGTTCTGTTATGCAGCATATTGAAGAAGCGGGTATTCACTCGGGTGACTCGGCGTGTTCATTGCCGCCTGTAAACCTCTCAGACGAACTGAAAGCTCAGGTAGAACAACAGACAAAGACGATCGCTTTAGGTCTGGGTGTTGTCGGTCTGTTGAACATCCAGTATGCTATCTATCAGAACGAAGTCTATCTTATTGAAGTGAATCCACGTGCATCTCGTACGGTCCCGTTTGTCTCGAAAGCGACAGGTATGCCGTTGGCCAAGGTCGCGACACGTGTTATGATGGGCGACACTCTGCGTGATGCACTTAGCTTCTATGACAACTATAATATTGTGATGGAAGAGAACGGTCTGCTCAAACCACGTCTGAAAAACCATATCGCGCTTAAAGAAGCGGTCTTTCCGTTCAATAAACTGTATGGTGCAGACCTTGTACTGAGTCCGGAGATGAAATCAACGGGTGAGGTTATGGGTATCTCGAAAAACTTCGGGACCTCATTTGCAAAATCACAGATGGCTGCAGGCAATATTATCCCGACAGAGGGGACCTGTTTCCTCTCTTTTATTGATATGGACAAGAAACATGCACCGGAGATAGCCAAAGGTTTAAGTGAGCAGGGAATCAAGCTTGTAGCAACCAAGGGAACAGCCGAAGTGATCAATGCTGCCGGTATTGAGTGTGAGACTGTTCTTAAGATCTCAGAAGGGCGCCCGAATATCGAAGATGTGATGAAGAACGGTGATATCACCATGGCGATCAATACTTCTGATAATAAAACGGCCAAAGCTGATGCGGTTAAGATCCGTCAAATCGTATTGCGTATGAGTATTCCGTACTTTACTACACTTTCTGCCGCACGTGCTGCCATCGATGCATTGGGTCAGATGAAAAATGAGAATTGGAATGAACCGGTCCCTCTCCAAGACTACCTTGCAGAATAAGCTCTGGCTTGTTCAGACGGACACGACCGTCGGCTTCCTTTCTCAGGATGCTGCCCTTCTTGCCCGACTTAAAGAACGGCCCGTAGATAATCCATTTGTACGGGTAACCGCTTCGTTTAAGACCCTTAAAACCATATCCCGTATCCCCAAAATACATGCAAACCGCGTCAGACGTTCCAAAAAAACGACTTTTGTCTATGCTAATAATCAAGCTGTCAGGGTGGTAAAAGAAGCAAGACATGCCAAGTTTGTCAAACCTCACGGATGGTTCTATTCGACCTCTGCCAACGAGCGTTCACTTTCCTATGACAAAGATTTCGCCTTTAAGAAAAGTGATATAATTGTCGAAGACAAGAAGGGATTATACGAGGGTGAGGCTTCCAGAATCTACCGTCTGTGTCATTCAAAAATACAAAGGTTGCGATAATGGGTGCAAAGCTAGGTTCAGCATTTTTAGCAGGTATGTTCTTTACTTTTTTTCTGGACTTTTTCTTTATTCTTGGAATATTCCTAAATTACATTGAGGCACAGGATATTGATGTCTATTATAATGTCCTCTTTGCCGATCATCAAAGCTATCTACTCTACGCCTTGGGTGTGATCGTTTTTGGCTATCTGTTCATATTCTTTAAGAACACGAAGATGGCAGCTATTATTTTTGCTGTCTGTTTTGCTATTGTGAATCTGACGCAGATACCTTCGATAGGAAAAGATGTCGGGGAGCTATTGTTGGCTGAAAAAGACAAAGTCATAAAAGTAGGCGTTCATACCTATATCGGCAGTATCGTCTACAAGGGGAGAGATACGGTTTGGTTCTATGATGATGAACTAAAAAAAATAATAACATTTAAGAAGGAAGAAATTAGTGAGTAAGTTTAAAACGACTGTCTCGGCAATTGGCCTGGGCAGTATGGGTGTAGTCGTAATGAGTGCGTTAAGCGGGTGTGTTCAGGAACAGCAGGAGCCAAAGAACCGTTTCCTGGTCATTGAACAAAATGCGATGGGAAAATACAATGTGATTGAGGAGGTCCCAACAGATGGTCCTTCTCGTGCGATCATCCGTGAAAAAGACGATAACGGCAATGTGACTGAACGTTTTATGAATGAAGAGGAGATGCGTGCGCTTGCACAGCAAGAGTATCAAAAGGTCCAGGAGGGAAGCTCTGAGACGATGCAGCACAATGAAGGTGGTATGGGCTTAGGCGGTACGATCTTGGCCGTTGCAGCAGGTTCTCTTCTTGGAAACATGATCGCCAACCAATTGATGGGAAACAAGAACTTCTCCCAGAATGCTAATAGTGTCAACAAGTCAGCATACCATGCCCAGAAACGAGCACGAGCAAGCAGTGCAAAAAAGAGTTTTTTCTCTAAGAAATCTACCTCCAGCGGTTTGACATCAAGCTTTGGCGGCAAGACTTCAGGCTGGGGTGGATGATCACACCGACCAAAGTCAAACCGATTGATAATGCTACCTTGGAGGAGATAGGATTCTCCTGGCATACGGATACAGATGGGACCCACTATGTAGCAGATGAGTTGGTAGCAATCAGTTCAGATGAGGCTGAAGCCTATTATACGGCTGCGAATGAACTCTATGACATGTATGTCGAAGCGGCAGAACATGTCATAGAGAATGACCTTTTCTTTGAGCTTGGCATTCCGTTTAACCTTGTCGAGACGATCAAGAAGTCCTGGGAAAATGATGTGCATTGGCATCTTTATGGTCGTTTTGACCTTGCCGGGGGTATTGATGGAGAGCCGATCAAGCTGATCGAGTTCAATGCTGATACGCCGACAGGACTCTTTGAGACGGCTGTCGTTCAGTGGGCGATACTCAAGGCTAACGGTATGGACGAAGCCAAGCAGTTCAACAATGTCTATGAAGCTATCTCACAGAACTTCAAACGCCTCATCACACTCTTTGAGGATACGTCCAGGTTTGATGAGCTCTATGAAGGGTGGCGGATTCTTTTTTCTTCCATTGAAGGCAATGATGAAGAAGAGGTCACGACGAGACTGCTTAAACGCATGGCGGAAGACGCAGGCTTTTTGACCGGCTTTGCTTTCTTGGACGAGGTCCTTTTTGATAATGAGAGCATATGTGACAAAGATAACCAAGAGTATGAGTACTGGTTCAAACTCTTTCCATGGGAAGATATCGCGATAGAAGAGGGTGAACTGGCGTTGATGCTTCAGAACATCTTGGAGTCACAATCGGCTATTATCCTGAACCCAGCATATACGCTTCTTTTTCAGTCAAAGGGGATGTTAAAGATCCTTTATGATCTGTTTCCGGATTCACCATATTTACTGGAGACTCGATACGAGCCGCTTCAAGCTAAGGCCTATGTCGAGAAAAAGGTCTTCGGACGCGAAGGTGCTAATACAAGGTTTGTCAATGCAGACGGTTCCATCGCCGCGCAGACAGATGGCGAATACGATCACTACAAGTCAGTCTATCAGGAAGCTGTGGACTTTCCTCAAGATGAAGCAGGCAACTATTATCAGGCCGGTGTCTTTTTTGCGTATGAGGCCTGTGGTCTAGGTTATAGACGTGGGGGTAAGATTCTGGATAATATGAGCAAGTTTGTAGGTCACCTAATCAAGTGATTTATCTATAATACGGTCTTGCTTTCTCTTGTTCCAGTAGAACTCCGGTGATAATAAGTTTCACATTCCATCGGCTTTTAATGATCTGATCTGTCTCAACAGTTGGCTCCTGTTTGTTTAATACTTTATTATCGATAATGGCCTGAAAGTTTTCATCACTGAAACCGTAGAGTATGGTTAAAGATTTCTTTGTCCCTGTGACAGCGATGAGATTGAGCTTGCTTTTATCCTTTAGTGTTATTCTAAAGAAGCCCAGGCCATCTTCGTCTCGGACCTGTTCAACATCGCGAGCATCAAAGACCTGTTGCAGGATATAGCGGTAAGTGTATTTGAACCTGTACCCTGTCTTTATCCGCGCATACTCATAAACAAGGTTCTCATTGAACGTATCAGTGAAGAGGTATTGCTTGATGGAAATATCGGATAGGTTTTGTTGTGCTATGTGAATGGTTTTACCCTGAAATATATAGGTGCTGTATTGATTAGTGAGGGTGATTGTGTTGTGTTGATAGTGTAAAGTCGGGGCTGTACAGCCTAGAAAAAAGATGGAGAGAAGTACAAAAAGGTACTTCATTGTGATATCCTATTTTTCTGCTTCAAGCATTTTTTTATAGGTCTCTTTTATTCGCTCAAGTTGATTTCTGTCAGGGACCTTTCTCGAAGCGATGTAACCTATGATGTTCTCATTTTCATCAAGTTTTGGGATGATGTTGACGATGACCCAGTAGTACTTTCCGTCTTTTCGAAGGTTTTTGACATAGCCTTCCCAGGTTGTGCCGCTCTTAATCGTACTCCACATCTCTTCAAAAGCGGCTTTTGGCATATCCGGATGACGTAGGATGTTGTGAGGTTCCCCAATGACTTCCTCTTTACTGTAACCCGTCATCTCAACAAATTTTCTGTTAACGAAAGTGATGAAACCTTTCGTATCCGTTTCTGAAATCAGGCTTCTTCCATCAAAAAAGACCTCTTGGTCAATAGGTTCCGGTCGTTTCATCGTTTTCCCTTAAACTTTTTTTATAATATTCCTGTGATATTTTATCCAAGAAAAATAAAAAAAATATAAGTCTGAGATAGGGTTTAAAGATGCTTTTTATCAAGAGTGGTATAATACGCGCAATACTAAAGAATATGGTTTGTAATGGTGGTCTATGTTAGCTGATGATGTCAACGCGCTCCTAAATGATAAAAAGCTGTTGTTAACGGAGGTCTACTTCAAGCTTCAGGAACATTTTGAAGAGAAGTATGGTTCCAATACCGTTGTATTTATGGAGATAGGAACCTTTGTCGAGGTCTATGAGGTCAATAATGACGAACTTCAGATCGGCAAGGCCAAAGAGATGGCCGAGCTGCTTAATATACAGCTGACAAAGAAAAACAAGACCATCGTAGAAAACTCTGTCAAGAACCCGCTGCTTGCAGGGGTCCCGACCATCTCCTTCGAGCGTTATCTCAATCGCCTTATCCAAGAGAAGAAATACACAATCATCTATATCAAACAGCGGGGAGAACCGCCGAAAGTCTCGCGCTATGTCGCACAGATCATCTCTCCGGGTACGAACTTTGATTATACAACGGACAGTGAAGACAACTATATCGTCTCACTGCTGGTCGACAAGCATAAAGATATCTACTCGATAGGCTATTCGGCTATCGACGTGACAACGGGCAAGACCTTTTTATACGAAGCGCATGGCACGAGTGAAGATCAGAACTATGCTCTCGATGAGATCTTCAACCTTTTGAATGTCTATAAGACATCGGAAGTTGTATTGAGCTTTTTAGACGGGGTGGATGATCAGAAGCAGGTCTTGCGTTATCTTGAGATCGATGAGCATTATACCTACAGCGTCAACAACCAGCGTCCCAAAATCGAATACCAAAACGAACTCTTCAAACGGGTCTATCAGATACAGTCGCTTCTTTCACCGATCGAACATCTTGACCTTGAACGTACCCCGATGATCTCTGAGTCCCTGGCGGTACTTGTACACTTTGTCATCGAACATGACTTTCATATCATCCAGAAACTCTCACGGCCACAGCTGATCGATAACCGCCGTTACATGTATCTTGGAAACTCTGCTTTTGAGCAACTTGGCGTCATCTCAAAAGACAAAGATGAGATGACACTGCTGCGGCTTATTGACAAGTCGGTCACTGCCATTGGAAAGCGTCTACTTAAGGAACGCCTGCTCAACCCAATCATGGAAGAAGAGGAGTTGACGCGCCGTTATAACCTGGCTGAAAAGGTGATGTCGCATACGAAGCTTTTGGAAGAAAGCCTGCGCAATATCTATGACCTTGAACGACTATCCCGCCGTACCAATCTTGGAAGGCTACATCCCTTTGAGATGAACTTTATCTACGACTCGCTTTTGGGTATTCAGGAATTGATGCTCTATGTGAAGAAACACAAGCTCTCTAAGACACCTTTTTCCGAGAGTGAGGTCCTGGCCTTTGTTAAAGAGATAGAGAAGACCTATAACCTTGAGGTAACACGAAAATACACGGTGCAGACCGTAGAAGAGAACTTCTTTATGCGTGGTATCGACCCACAGATCGATGAACTCAGTGATGAGAACTCCAAGATGTTCCAGACGATGTATATCATCATGGATACGATCGAAGAGATGCTCAGCAATGTTGCCAATAAAAGCGAGAACCGTTTAGTCAGCCTTGGACAACTGGACAAAGAAGGGTACTTTATCAACCTTTCCAAGAACCGTTTTTCCATGATCGAGAGTGAGTTTATGGGTACCGGTGTAGAGATCGACGGGGAGTTCTTCGCGTTTAATGCCTTTACTGTCAAAAAGCTGACGAACAATGTCAAGATCACCTCCGACCTGATCGATTCACTCTCCGATAAGATCATGCGCAACCGAACAAAGATCGTAGCCCTTGCCAAAGAGAAGTTTGTCGAAAAACAGCATCAGCTTGAGCGCCGTTATACCCTTTTGTTTGAGAGGATGATCCATTATGTCGCGGATATCGATGTTGCCGTCTCGACAGCAAAGAGTGCGGAGATATACAACTATGCCAGACCGATGATCGTCAAGGCTCATGACGATGAGAACTTTTTACAGGTCCTGGAGTTGCGTCATCCGTTGATCGAAGTGCAGGAGCATCAGGGAATCTATGTTCCTAATGATATTGTCATGGGGAACAGGGAGTATATGGATCTTCCCTATCCTGAGACGATCATGCTTGATTCTATGGTGCATGACGGACATCAGATTCATGGTGTTCTTTTATACGGGATCAACTCGAGCGGAAAGTCATCTTTGATGAAAAGTCTTGGACTGGCAGTCCTGATGGCGCAAGCAGGTTTCTTTGTCCCGGCTTCGGCGATGAAGTTCTCTCTCTTTGAGTCTATCTTCACACGTATTGTCTCCAAAGACAACCTTGCCAAAGGACTTTCGACCTTTGCCGTCGAGATGCTGGAGATGAAAAATATCTTTAACCGTGCGGGTACGAAAAGTCTGGTTCTGGGCGATGAGATATCACACGGTACCGAGACGCTCTCGGGTGTGGCTATCGTCGCATCGGCTATCATGAAACTGGCGAAACTGCGTTCGGTCTTCTTGTTTGCGACCCATCTGCATCAGCTTTCGACGATGGATGAGGTGGTCAGACTGAAAAAT
>JBFEWG010000135.1:0-5241 GCA_041546465.1 Sulfurimonadaceae bacterium | reverse complement strand
GAAATGGAAGCATTTAGTGTAGAAGAGACAACAACGGTTTCAGGAGCAAAGATCATTGTTGTCGGTGTCGGTGGCGGCGGTGGAAACATGATCGGACATATGATCAGCGAAGGTATCGAAGGTATTGAGATGATCGTTGCCAACACTGATGCACAGATGTTGGATCATTCTCAGACTTGTACAAAGATTCAACTTGGTGCAAAACTTACCAAAGGTCTTGGTGCCGGGATGAAGCCCGAAGTTGGTAAAGAATCGGCAATTGAATCGTATGACGATATCCGTAACGCGCTTGAAGGCGCAGACATTGTCTTCGTAGCTGCAGGTCTTGGCGGCGGGACAGGGACAGGTGCAGCACCGGTGATTGCAAAAATTGCCAAAGAGGTGGGTGCCTTGACTATATCTGTTGTCACCAAACCGTTTATGTTTGAACAGCGTAAACGTATGAAAGTCGCAATGTCAGGTTTGGAAGAACTTAAAAAAGAGTCTGACTCTATCGTCGTCATCCCTAATGACAAACTGCTTTCTATCGTTGACAGAAATATGGGAATCAAAGAGAGCTTCAGACTGGTCGATTCTGTCTTGGCTCAAGCTGTAAGCGGTACGTCCGGTGTCATTCTGTCATCTGGTGCCAACGATATCAACCTTGACTTTGCCGATCTTCAGACAGTTATGTCTCACCGTGGTATGGCACTAATGGGTGTCGGTGTTCACCAAGGTGAGAATGCCGCGTATGAAGCGATCAAGTCTGCTATTGAGTCTCCACTTCTTGATAACATGTCTATCAATGGGGCAATGGGTGTGCTTGTACATTTCCATATGCACCCGGACTTCCCTCTGATTGAGATGAATGATGCGATGCAGGTTATCGAAGAGTCGGCAGACGAAGATGCTGACATCATCTTCGGTACGACGACTGATGAGACACTGGAAAAAGACTACGTGCGTATCACACTCGTAGCAACCGGTTTTGAAAAAGAGTTGAACAAAGGCGGAAACTCTACAAACAACCCTGAGTTTGATGTTCCAACAGAACAGAAACAGGTACACATCCAACGTCCTATCCTAAAAGTTGTCGGTGGCGAAGACTTTGACGGTCGTGAAGAATTTCTTGACGTTCCGACATATATGCGCCAACAAAAAGACTAAGAAGGGTAAGACCTTTTTAGCTCCTATTTAAAAAGAGACATAATGAGCTCTAGCGATGCACTCCTTAAGGCCAAAACGCTCCTTGGCCTATCCAATAAAGCAACACTTTTTGAAATCAAACAACGTTACCGCAATCTCATGCAGCAATGGCATCCGGATAAAAATCCTGACGATATTGAGACAGCCCAAAAGATGAGTACACAGATCAACGATGCCTATCAGACCATCCTCGAATACTGCAACAACTATGAATACAGTTTCAGTGAAGAGGAGATACGAAAGAAAGCTGCAAGTCCTCATGAATGGTGGGAGTCACGTTTTGGAGACCCCAATCGTCCCAAAAAGTGATTGTCATCACAATTACAATATAGTAACTCTTTTCTTCAATCCTTTCGAGAAACATCTGCTTTGCTGACCGCTTCAGCTTGTTTTGAAAATCCTAACCGACCTAAAAAATAGTACTAGGTCATTATCTTCATTACATTCTAATTCTTTTCTTATTAAAATTGGACTATGAAGAAACACAAACTTATTCTTATCGGCTCTTCAACAGGAGGCCCGGGACATTTGGAAAAGATACTTTCACAGCTATCAAAAGGGTTTTCTTCCACTGTTATTATCGCACAGCATGTCGACTCTATCTTTCTACCCTCCATGATCAAACATCTCAATGAAATTTGCCAACTTGAGATCCTCCAGGCAGATCAACACAAAGAGATAAAGAAGAGCCACATCATTTTCACTCATAAAAATATCACAAACCTTCATGTTGACCATCATAACGGCCTGCACCTGCAAAAAAGCACCTATTCAAGTCACTACTCTCCCTCCATAGACTCCCTCTTTCTTTCTGCTTCCAAACTACATGGGGAGTATGATATTCTGGCCTGTTTACTTACAGGTATTGGTGATGATGGAGCGAAGGGCATGCTAGCGCTTAAAAAATATGGTGCACACTGTATCAGCGAGAGTGAGAAGAGCAGTGTTGTTTTTGGTATGCCAAAGGCAGCGTTTGAGCTGGGTGCGAGTTCTGAGGTGCTCCCTTTAGATGATATCATCAAAAAAATAAAAAGCTTTTAGGAGAGTAGAAGATGTCATTCCGATCCCTACTTGAACATTTCTATATCACGACTGGCATCGTGTTCAAAGACAACAGAGATGTCATTGAGCGTAAAGTACAAGCTTTTTATGAGGAGAAAGGTTTCAAAGACTATCATGACTTCTTTACCGATGTCAAAAAGGACAGAACCCTATATCAAGAGTTAATAAACCTCCTGACGACATCAGAGACCTATTTTTATCGTGAGCTTTCCCAAATACAGCTCTTTATTTCCTATATACAAGAGAAAGAAGGTCCCATCAAGATACTGTGTGCACCCTGCGCTAGTGGAGAAGAGCCTTTTTCCCTTCTTATAGCGATGCTTGAGGCACATATAGATATCAATAAGATTGAGATATACGGTATTGATATCAATACAAATGAGATCGACAAGGCAATCGCCGGAGTATACACGCATCGACGTCTATACCAACTCTCTGATACACTTCAAAGCAAGTACTTTACAAGGTTGGATAACAACCACTATAAGATCATTCCTAAACTTCAAAAACATGTCCATTTTAAACAGATGAACATCTTTGACCCCTTCCCCCAGGGATTCGACAATTTTGATGTCATCTTTTCACGCAACATGTTGATCTATTTTGACAAACAAGCCCAGGAAATGTCAGAAAGGGTCTTTTATGAAAAGCTTCGTAACGGAGGTCTTTTATTTCTTGGCCATGCCGACCATATCCACCATGTATGTAATTTTAGGCGTGTGAGTGAAAAAGGAGTGACTTACTATCAGAAATAAGTACAATCATCCCAAGAAGCATGCAACTAAGCGAACTGTATAGGCCCTTCGCTTCGCCCATGAAGAAACTGCTGTACCGCAGGATGCTCTGAGTTCTTGATCTCTTCAGCATTACCATAAGCGACGATCTTACCGTCAAATAGCATCGCAAAATAGTCCCCTGCTTTGAAGCTCTCGTTTATATCATGTGAGATCAGTACCGAGGTCACGCCAAGCTTGTCTTGAAGTTTAATGATCATCTGTGTGATATGATCACTCGTCACCGGGTCCAGTCCCGAAGTTGGCTCATCATACAAGATGATCTTTGGCTCAAGTACAATTGTACGTGCCAGTCCAACCCTTTTGCGCATACCGCCTGAGAGTTCATCCGGGAAGAGTGTCGCAATGTCATCAGGCTTCAGCCCCACCATCGAAAGCTTTGAGAAGACATTCTTATGTATCTCTTCTTCACTCATCTTCGTATGCTCTCGCAAAGGAAAGGCAACATTCTCAAAGACATTCATACTATCAAAGAGTGCCCCGCTTTGAAACAGGAATCCAACCTCTTTACGAATCGCACGCATCTCTTGTTCACTGCAGCCGACGATCTGTGTTCCATCAACGATGATACCGCCCTCTTCAGGTTTTAACAGGCCGACGATATGTTTGATGATCGTCGATTTGCCCCCACCCGATACGCCAAGGATAACAGTCGTTTTTCCCTTGACGATATTAAGGTTGATCCCCTTTAATATCTGTCTCTCACCAAAACGTTTATGCAGATTTTGAAACTGTATCATGCATTTCTCTTTTTTCCCAGTAGTACATACAGACGTCGTCCCATGATGATGATCAATGAGAGTACTAGGATTTTAAAATCAAGTTCCGAGCCAAGGTGCAGGTTTTGAAATTCCTGGGTCTGTGTCGCCTTCTCACCCAAAGCTTGCATCTCAAGTATCTTCGGTGTATAGACCCCAATAAAAAGTGCTATTGTAGAGAGTGCTACCATCGTAGAGAGCATGACCGTCATATCCCGCTGCAGGATCTTGTATGAATAGGCTTCATACACCATGATGACAACACCCATAAAACCAAGAAAATAGGTAAACTTGTCAAAGCCCTGCGCCATAATCTGGCCTTCTTGATAATGTGAAAGGATCGGACCGATAATAGCTTCTGAGTGGAAGATCGTCGATGTCATCACAATCCCAAGTGTCAATATCCCGCCAATAGTAGCTCCCAAAAGAATTAAATAGATCATATCAATACTACGTTTAAGCTGTCGCATCTTCTTTTTCCTCTTTTAACTTCAATATAAACCCACGATCATGTCCTGCATAATCTTTATAAAACTCTAAAGATATTATCTTTTTATCTTTACAATAGGCTTCAATCTTCTCTTTTTGATCATATCCCATCTCACAGGCCAGGATACGCACACCTCTATCGAAAGCCTCATCAATTAGACGTCGAAGTATCTCATCTCCAACCTCTCCGCCGTAAAGTGCATTTTGTGGTTCGTAATCCAAATTAGACTCAAGGATGACCTCATTCGCAATATACGGAGGATTGGAGACCAAAATATCGATTGGTCTGTCCACACTTTCAAGAAGATCAGTATGGACAAGTTCAATACGATCCTTCATCCCTTTTTCTTCGATGTTGACCCGCGCTATTTTCAGTGCATCTTCACTGATATCTGTGGCCAAAAAGGAACCATCTTTCAAGTGTTGTGCCAAGACGATAGATATGACAGCACTCCCTACACCGACTTCTACGATCGACTCATGTGTCGAAGGCTCAAGTTCTTCTAAAACTCTTTCGATCAGCAGTTCCGTCTCCGGACGAGGGATAAGCGCCCCCGGTGCAATGTAAAACTCCTGAGAAAAGAAGCTGACGTGTGAGGTGATATACTCTATGGGCTCATTTTCTGCACGTCTGCTGACAAGGTCCATATACGCTTCTGCTTCAATCTCTTCATCCAGGTGGGTCAAAAGATATAGTTGATCTTTTGCAATGACGTTTTCCAGTAAGATCTCTGCTTCACGACGTGGACGTTCAGCTATCTCCCGCAAGGCAGCAGCACCCAGTTCAAGCCACTCGTCTATTGTTCTGGACATGGACCTTCACTCGCATCGCTATGCTCTGAACTGATATCGATTCCCAGCTCTTTAAGACGCTCCATCACAGGAGGATGCGTGTAATGGAAGAAAATATAGATGGGATGAGAAAGTGGAAAGCTTTTGTTTTCGCTCACCAG
>JBFEWG010000192.1:0-1753 GCA_041546465.1 Sulfurimonadaceae bacterium | reverse complement strand
TAAGATGTACGCAGCCTTCCGCTCAATTGGTGCATATGTACCTGAAAAGGTATTGACCAATGAAGACCTAGCACAGATGGTTGATACAACAGATGAGTGGATTACTAAACGTACAGGCATCAAAGAACGTCGTATAGCAGCAGCCGACGAGTCAACCTCTGACATGGCTGTTAAAGCAGCGGAAAAAGCGATCGAGCGTTCCGGGCTTAAAAAGTCTGATATCGATATGATCGTTGTCGCGACAATCTCGCCTGACTATTTCAATATGCCTTCGACTGCAACGGTGGTCGCTCACAAGATGGGTCTGGGGAAGGTGACGGCTTTTGACATCTCAGCTGCATGTACCGGTTTTATCTATGTTCTCTCTATTGCAAAAGCCTTTATCGAATCAGGTATGAAGAAAAATGTCCTCATTATTGGAGCGGAAAAGATGTCTGCTATCACAGATTACAGCGACCGCGGGACCTGTATTCTTTTCGGTGACGGTGCAGGTGCAGCGGTTATTTCTGCGACGGAAGAGAAAGAGAATGCGATTATTGATTTGCATACTGCCTCGGACGGAAGTCTGGGAGATTTCTTGATGACACCAGACGGTGGGACAGGAAATCCGCACCAGGCGGAACTGAAAGCAGAAGCTTCATTTATTCAGATGAAAGGCAATGAGACTTTCAAGATCGCAGTGCGAACCTTGACCAATGATGTGGTCGATATTCTTCAACATAATGATATTGCTGCCGGGGAGATCACCCACTTCATCCCGCATCAGGCAAACTATCGTATCATCAAGGCTGTAGGCGATGCATTGAAACTTGCCGACGAACAAGTGGTACTGACAGTTCACAAGTATGGAAATACTTCCGGCGCTTCTATTCCGATGGCAATAAACGACCTCTATGAAGAAGGTAATCTCAAAACGGGTGATCTTATGCTTCTGGATGCCTTTGGTGGTGGATTGACATGGGGTTCTGCACTTCTGCCTTTTGCAGGAAAGTAATACGTCAGTAATCTAGCTGCATTATAATCTCGGCATATAAATGCTGATATTGCTCTTACCTGTTTTCTATTATCAGATTTTGTTTGTTTTTTACCCATATTAAAGTTCTATTATTTTATAAAAAATGGTACTATAAGCCCATGAGAAAAATGAGCCATATTCTTTTACTTTTTTTTCTGTTGTCTGCCGGG
Organism: Sulfurimonadaceae bacterium; assembly: GCA_041546465.1. Taxonomy (GTDB): domain Bacteria; phylum Campylobacterota; class Campylobacteria; order Campylobacterales; family Sulfurimonadaceae. The sequence goes on along the minus strand of JBFEWG010000192.1, from coordinate 568 downwards.
CTCTTTGCCAACGAGCCTTTGATCACCAAAGAAAAAGCACCATTGTCTGTCGCTTTGCCTCTTCTGAACAGCATTGATCAGTATGCGATCATAATCGGAAGCGGACCTACGCATATGTATGCTTTTATTGACCCTGTCTGTCCGCGTTCTCGTGAGTTTGTCTCAATGATCTTTGAGAGCGAAAAGATGCAGGAACGTTACACCTATCATTTCTTTTATTATGAGCTTGCACGTTTTCATTCAAAAAACTTGATCGCGACAGTCTATAGTGCGAAAAGACCTTTGGAGATGATGAAGACGATCATGGTGGATCAAAAGGAAGTCTCCGTGTTGACGACATTTAATTCTGACATCACCAAGGAGATCAATGCGATTGCAAATGTGGCTGAAAAACTTGATATCTATAAACGACCTTATCTCTTCGTCGTTAAACCTCAAAAAGGAGGTCAATAATGTATTATGATACACCGTCTGTTGGACCATATATTGATTTTTTAAGAAAAAACCGTGTTTTGATCATCGTATTTACCTTTACTTTGGCTATTTTTGCCTTTCTCTTTATTAACCC
>JBFEWG010000144.1:0-4661 GCA_041546465.1 Sulfurimonadaceae bacterium | reverse complement strand
TCATCCGGTCTGCCCGCTTCGACTCCAGTCAGGATAGCGATTCCTTCATCAACTGTCTTGACTGCATAAATCGAAAAGGTTCCTTTTTCAACGGCCTCGAGAAGCTCATCTTTTAACATAAGGTGCTTGACATTTGACTCTGGGATGATAACACCGTAACTGGCCTCCGGGTCTTTACGCATGCAGATATCAAAGAACCCTTCTATCTTCTCATTCGCCCCTCCAATCGGCTGAATCTCGCCAAACTGGTTGACAGAACCCGTCACTGCGATATTCTGTTTGATAGGAAGGTTTGAAAGGGATGACAACAAGGCGTACAGTTCGGTCGATGAAGCACTGTCACCTTCTATCATCCCATAAGACTGCTCAAACACAAGTGAAGCGGAGAGGCTTAACGGCATATCCGATGCATAGGTTGACCCCAGGTAGGCGCTGAGTATCATCACCCCTTTGGAATGGATCGGGCCACCGAGTTCGACTTTGCGTTGTATATCAATGATCTCACCTTTTCCTATACGGGTACGTGCGGTGATACGCGAAGGAAGACCGAACTCATACCCGCCCAGTGAGATAAAACTCAGGGCATTGATCTGGCCGACGGCACTGCCGCTAACATTGATCATGATCGTACCCTCATCGATCTGTTCATACAGTTTCAACTGAATACGTTCAAGTCTTTGCCTGCGAGTGTCAAGTACCTTTTTGATATCTTCTTTGTCGATGGCAGTATGAGCATTCTCTTTTGACCAGTAGTCCGCCTCTTTCAGGAGATCTGAAAGCGTACGAAGATGCGCAGAGAACTTCAGAGCATGCGACACTTCCCTTGACCCCTGTTCAATGACCCTGGCAACTGCATCCGGCGTAAGCGGAAGCAGATCATGACGTTTTGCAAGGGTCCCTATCATACGGGCATATAGCTGATGGTTCTCATCATTGCGTACGATATCATCCTCAAAGTCGGCAGCAACTTTGAAAAGCTCCTGGAAATCGGGGTCATACTGATGTAAAAGATAATAGAACATCCTCTCTCCCACAAGCACGACTTTGATCTCAAGGGGGATCGGCTCAGGCTCGATCGTCGTCGTACTAACCCAGGAGTACTGCTGTGCCAATGACTCGATACGCATCTCCTTTGAACGCAGTACTCTTTTGAGCTCTTCATAGGCGAAAGGCTGCATCAGAAGTTTTCTCGCATCAAGCACAAGATACCCCCCGTTTGCCTTATGTAATGCACCAGGCTTTATCATACTGAAATCAGTGACAAGTGCCCCCATCTGCGAAACATGTTCTATTCTCCCGATAAGGTTTTGATGGATCGGGTTGTCCTCAAAGATGACCGGAGCGGATTTGCTCTCCTCATGCGAAATAAAGAGGTTGACTTTGTAACGTGAGAAGGAAGGGGCATAAAACTCCTGCATAAACGGCGGCATCCCTTGCATTTCGTCCGTTTTCATCAGAAAATCACGCACATGACGAATCACATCATCTTGAAGATCATCAAGATAGGCAACGATTTTGGCAGAATCAGTATACTTTCGGCGTACCTCAGCGATAAGTGATTCAATCGCATCTTTGCTCGTTCTCTTGTCAAGCTCCTTAAACTCTTTGAGTTCCGCTTTACTGAGTTGGCTGACCTGATGCAGTCCCTCTTTGACAATCAGTTCAAACTCATCTATTTTTTTATTGATCTCTTCTTTTTGCTTTCCGTCGATGGCTTTGAACTCTTCGGCTGTGAGTATCTTCCCATCGATGATCGGTACAAAAGTTATCCTGCTGCCGGACTGGGTATTCATAGAGACATCATGCTTCTTTGCCTCTGCTTGCAGGTACTCGAATATGGCAGCCTGTTTATCAATATATTTCTGATTAATTCTTTCTCGTTCGTTTCTGTACTCATTGCTTTCAAAACTTGTAGGAAGAATGACTTTCAAAAGTTCGATAAGCTCATAGATATCATCTTTAAACCTTACCGCCTCTCCCGAGGGAAGATCAATAGCGATTGGTTTTCTGGGATCCTTGAAATTATTGACATAACACCAATCCCTGGGTGCTTCTTCCTCTTTTGCTTTCTGTTCAAGAAAGTCCATAATAGTAGAGTGTTTGCCTCCGCCTGAAGGGCCCATGGCAAAAAGATTATAACCGCTCTGTCTTATCTTGGCAGCGAACTCGACAGCTTCCAGAGCTTTCTCCTGGCCAATTGGCTGTTCTAATGGCTCCAACTCCTGTGTCGTACTAAATGAAAAAAGCTTGGTATCGCATGCATGATAAAGCTGTTCTGTCTTTAATGGCTTCAGCATAGACTCCCTTTATGTGTAGATCATACTCACTTTACATTGACTCATGGTAAAGAAAATCAGCTTATCCCCTAATTAAATGCAAAGCGCACAATATAACTATAATATTGATATACTTTTTAAACACATGTATCGACATCATACATAATATTCAGGAGTGTCCCATGGCAAAAAGAATCGAAGAGATCCTATCACAGATCAAGACCCTTGAAAATGAGCTGGTCGATGAGCTCAAAGCAAAAGAAAAAGAGTTTTTATACACCATAGAAGATAAAAAGGTTAAATTCGAAGAAGAGGTTATCAAAGAGGGACGATCCAAAATAGTCAGCTCCATCAAGTACATCTCATCCTTTTCCATACCGGCCATGCTCGTCCTCCCTTTCATCTGGTCCATGATCATACCCGCCATTATCCTCGATATCTCTGCGACTGTCTATCAGACCATCTATTTTCCCGTCTATAAGATCCCCAAGGTCAAACGAAGCGATTATCTCATCATGGACAGATACAACCTCTTCTACCTCGACAGATTTGAAAAGATCAATTGCTGGTATTGTGAATACTTCAACGGTGTCATTGCCTATGTCAGAGAGATGGCCGCAAGGACTGAACAGTTTTGGTGTCCCATCAAACATGCCCAGGCATTGAAAGAGAAACATTCAAGGTATGCGACTTTTTTTGATTTCGGTGACTATATCAGGTACAGAGAAGAATTGGAGACAAGAAGATCAGACTTCACAGACCTGAAAGAGAAGACAAAAGCGTAGTACGCATTTTGATGCTGAACGGAAAGTTTATCGGTGCGTACAACAGAAAACCTGCCAGCGGTGAGGTACGGGCAAATATCCAGGCCGGCGGTACAGCACATAAATACACTATGACAGAAAGTCAGAAAATAGTCTGTAAGAAAGTCGATGCCAAGGCGGAAAAAAGAATCGAACTTGAATACTTTTTAAAACGTTTTAGCGAACTTAGAGAATAAGTAACACTCAGCTAACAGTTCTCAGATAAACTTTTGGCAAGGGTGTAAACAATTATATGTTTTACATTCCTGGCAACAATTGACTACTGGCTGCATTTATGCAGCCAGGCCTACCTCAAGATATTTTTTGATCTTGCCGCCATTATATCCTCTATTGTGATATAAAAGTAATCCTTTAAAGATACCATTACTTTTCAAAAAAAATAAAAGAGTTATCCGTGACATATGACAGAGAAAATGTTTATGAAAACCTGATTCAGGACTATAAAGACTCCATACAGAGTCTAAAAAAACGTTTGGCCGACACAAAAGACATCAATGAGATAAACAAACTCACCATTCAGCTGCAGGCCTATGAAAAGCAATTGTCAAAACTGGAACAGTCTATCTGACACACCATTCTTTTGTTAACTCCAATCAACCCGTACTGCTTCTTCTTTACTATCTTTGTTATAATATGAGCACTTTTATATGAGGGGTGTAGATGTCCAATTCAATCTTTATTATAGCCATGCTTCTTTTGGGAACAGGGGTATACCTCTCCATCAGCCGTAAATGGAAAAAACGCGAGAATGAACTCAACAACTTTGCCTATGAGATGCAGCGTGATTTTGCTGAGAACACCGTCTCCTTGCAAAAAGGAGTCGATTATTACGAGACTGTCCAGTCTTTTTACGAACAGCAGGGCTACACTGTTTCGAAACACCCTGATTTTTCGACGGACTTTATCGCAAAGAAAGAGAAGAATATCCTCTTTATCCGTGTGCAAAGTCCTATGGAAAAATCAGATATCACGGCGAAGTCTTACCAGACCTTTATCGGACAGACCGTTTTGTATGCGATGGACAATCCTCTGTATGAGAATTACGAGCTTTCATGGGCCTATGTCTGTTCAAAGATGATGTGTGACAAGACCGCACGTATCTTTATCAATAAATATCAGAACAAGTTGACATTCGAGTTAATCGAAGCCGTTTAGACATCACCCTGTCATGACTCTATGTTAAAATGGCAAAAAAAAGTGACCGCATGAAAAAAATACTCCTAATCCTCTCTTCCCTGATCATTATCTTCCTTGGTCTTGTTTATGCTCTTCTGTTCACACAGACAGGCAACAACCTGCTGAAACAGACCCTTGAAGCCAAGCTGAATGAGCATTCACCCGTACCCCTCAATATCGATATATTTTCACTCTCGCCAAGTACACTTAAACTCCTGATCAGACTCGATAAAGAGAACACAGTATTGCTTGAAGGCACCTATGCCCTGTTTTCCCAGGACTTTGACATTGACTACGATATAAAACTTGCAAAACTTTCCAATCTCAATGAAACACTCAAACGCCAGCTTAACGGGGCCTTCTTAAGCGAGGGTAATGTCAAAGG
>JBFEWG010000150.1:0-4409 GCA_041546465.1 Sulfurimonadaceae bacterium | reverse complement strand
CCTTTAGTGATGTTGGCTTCGATGTTTGCGATAGCTGCTTCCATTTCTTCAGCAGTTAACGTCGGTTTTAGGATTACGAGGTTTTCGTAATGTCTCATAGAGATCTCCTTTTGGATTTATAGCACCTTCTGGATTAAGAGGGTTTCATTGAGAAACTCTCTATTATGCATCGCATATTAGCGCCTATCGTAACGATATACAGGCCACTATTGTGATACAAAGAGCAAGGAACGCGCGAATTTTATCTTAAATGCCCTTAAAAATGTATTATAAAATTGTCTGTTAGAGTAGGGTCTGTAGCTTTAGAAGTGCAGAAAGCAAAATCGCATTATTGTCCTTGTTCCCGCCACTTTTTAAAGCGAGCTCGGTGGATAGCAGATGTTCAAGTACTCTTTCATATGTCCGCAGTTTAAAGCGTATGGATAAAGCGGCACGCTCCTTTTCTATGAAGGCAGGAAGTTTGTAGCCTAAGACGGCGGCAGAATCGATAATCCCATTGACTTTGATATAGGTATGAAAGAGAAAAAGCTGGGTGATAAAATTACTGATAGCCGTAATGATCTGGATCTCATTTTCGCCTGTCTCCAGAAGGCGTTGCAGATTTGATCGGAAATCCTTTTTTTCAATAAGGGCCATGATAAGTTGATCCAACTTGACTTCAGCCAGAGGAAAGACAAGTTCATCAACCTCTTTGGCGTGTATCGGCGTCTGCAGGATCGAGAGTTTTTCAAGCTCATTGCAGGCAAGCGAAAGATTCGAGTTTTGAGAAAGCAAAAGGTGGGTGATCGCATCATCATTGATCTGAAGATTAAGATGCTTGGCCTCCTGTCTAAGGATGTTCTTTCCTTCATTGAAGTAGGGGTTGAAAAAGCGGATACTATCTGCTCCGACCTTGGGTGAAAAGGATTTATTGGAGGTCTTGTAGTCACTTCCGTAATAGCAGTAGATCAGAAAGTTGGTCGGGCTTTTCCCTACATAGGATATGAGCTCGTCAAGCTCTTTTTTCGGTACCTTCTTATCGTTTTTGATCAGCAGGATATTATTTCCGCCGAAGAGTGAACCCTGAGAGATATGTGCTTTGGCATCGGCAAAGTTATAGTCCTGATGGTAAAGGGAAAAGATGTCATCTTCAGCCCCCCAAAGGTCACAAAGCCGTTTGGCATGGTAATCGATCATGAACGCTGATTCACCAAAAAACATCATAGCCCGAGGGATCTTCCCCTGCTGTAGAAGGCGTTCAAAATCCTGCTTTTTAATCATACTTCGTCCAGGCTCTCTATGTGTCGGATAAAACGGCCGAATATCTTCGTACTGGCTATACTCGCTTCTGTCAGTTGGACTTCGATATTTCCAAAAAGGTTGAGCCCCTCATCTCCTTTTAAAAAGATACGTGCACCGATGATCTCGTCAAAAAGAATGGCAACGGGAGCCGGTTCAAGCGAGATGACACGTGCTTTGACAATTTGACCGATACGTTCACTTGCCCAACGGGCATACTTGCGGTTTTCCAAATCTTTGGCCGTATAATCGGCTTCCCTTTCGAGAATACTGATCTGTTCACACAGCGCGTCGATATTTCTCATCAGGTATCCTGCCTGGTCGATGTCATTGGCCAAAATAGCTTTAAGTAACCTGTGAACCATGAGGTCGGAATAACGTCGGATAGGCGAGGTGAAGTGAGTATAGCTGTCAAAACCCAATCCAAAGTGGCCCTGATTGTCAGGGGCGTATCGTGCCTGCATCTGCGATTGGATGATAAGCGTGTCTACCTCTTCGGCAAGACCGAGCTCAGCAGCTTTTCTTTGGATGTCGGTTATGGTCTGACGCTGTGAACCCTTGATCTCGACATCGATTCCGATACCAGATAGCTGGCTATACAAGGACTGTAGTTTCAGGGGGCTTGGCGGTTCGTGTATGCGGTAGACCCCACGTTCAAACATGCTTGCAGCAGCTTTGTTGGCTAATAGCATACAGTCTTCGATAAGGGCATGCGAAGGTGTCTCGTCTTCCGAGTCTACGCTCTCAATCAGTCCTGCCTTGTCGAGGTGAAGCTCATATTCACGTGAACGGAAATCGTACCCTCTTTTCATCCGTTCTTTACGCAGACCTTCTGTTACCTCTTTAAGTTTGGGAAGATAGGCCATAGTGATCTTGTCATTCTCGTCTTTTGCTGTCAGCTCGCCTTCAAAAAAAGCGTCTACTTCGGCATAGGTGTAACGACGTCGCGAATGGATCAATGTCTCATGGAGCTCTGTTGTCTTGACTTCAAGGGTCTCAGGGTCCAAATATATTTTAAAGGTGAAGGCAAGTCTGTCCTCGTTTGGTCGCAGAGAACAGAGGTTTTCGCTGAGTTCGCGCGGAAGCATGGGAACGGACTTATGAGGGAAATAGACGGTAAAGCCCCGATACATCGCTTCGGTGTCAATAGGTCCAAAGGGTTCCACATAAGCAGAGACATCTGCAATGGCGACATAGAGGGCAAACTCCTTCTCATCAAAGCAGATAGCATCATCAAAGTCTTTTGCCGTGACAGGGTCTATCGTACAGAAGGGAAGGGAACGCAGGTCTTTTCTATCGGGGTATTTGCTTGCATCAACGCATTCACCGAACTCTTTTGCTTGATCCAAAATACTCTGATCAAACTCATTATGACGGTTAAAGAGTGCAAGGGCAATCAGCTCATCGATATGGGGATCATCCAGTGAGCCAAGATGTGCTTTGATAAGCTCTTTTTGGTAGTCGATCTGGAAGACATCATTCGCTTTGTATTGATCAAGCGCATCGACTTCAAGACGGATAGCAACAGGTGTGTTTGTCTTTAGGTCAGTCAAGACCTTTTTATCATTTAAAATGGTAATGGCTGCTACACCGTAGTGTTCGGCTTTACCCACAATATGCGAGACAACAGCAGATGGTTTGCCGCGGCGACCGATAAGGCGTTGCGCAATGACCAGATCGTTCTTTTGCGCACCATGCAGGTCTTTTGCTTCAATAAACAGATCCTTCATCGAGGTGCCGATGACCTGCAGGTAACCTGAACCTGTTTCAGTCAGGTCAATCAGACCTGCGCGGTATTTTGAGTTAAGGATGAAGGTGTCGTTTTCTCTGTTGAGAAATCCTTTGGCATCGAGTTCATGCAGGAGCTCTTTCTCCTCGTCGGAAAGATCTGCCTCGATAACACCGTGAGTCAGTTTTATTAAAAATATTTTCACGCAGACATTTTTGCTATAGCAGTTTCAAAACTTTCAAGGTCAAGTTCATATTTGTTGATCAGTTCTTTTGCCTTGGAAAGGTTCTTGTCGGTAAGGACACCATCGATACCAGTAGCAATACGGATAACATGCAAGACTTTAGCCGCTTCCTGCAGGGATTCGTTTTCACACGCTTCAGGAGAACCTCCAAAGCGGATAAGATTGACCAGGTCTTCATCGAACTTCCAATGATCGAAGATGTCACCTGAGACTTCAGCTGTGGTTGTCTCACAAAACTCCTCCTCGACCGCACGGATCGATTCACACTCTTTGATCTTTTCTCTGAAGCTTTCTTCTTTTCCTTCTTCCAGGATAGATTGTGAAATCATGACCTTTCCGATCTCGATCAAGAAGGAAGCAGGTGAGAGTAGATCAAGCAGTTTGGCATTTTTACGAAGGTACCAATTGACAGCCAAGGCATTTTGTGCCTGTGAAAGATCAGAAAACTGTGCATTGGTAATGCCGTAAGGAGAAAGGTTTAGATTAAAACTCTTTTTAACGATCATGGCAAGAGCAAATCCGCGGATCGTACCCATGCCAAAAAGACCGACGGCTTGAGACACAGAGTTTATCTCACGTGTGAACCCGTACAGAGGAGAGTTGGCTGCTTTTAAGATGTCGGCCGTCAACAGGGGGTCGACCTCCAGAACCTTGACCATGTCATCAAAGTTCGATTGAGGATCATGATAGATCGCTTCAAGTTTGATAGCTGATTCCGGTAAGGCTGGAAGTTGTCGAATCTTCTCTTTTAAAACAGTATTCATTCTAATACCTTCTTTATTTGTAAATAATACTAATATTTTAGTTGAGTTCTTATTAGGCTTTACTGAAGAGGAAGCAAGTGCTTTAATGCTTTAATAAAAGAGATATGCTCTAAAACGGAAGGATGAAAAAGTTAAAAGCTTGGTGATTTGTAAAATGCTTATAGGTTTCAGCCCGTTTTGAGAAGAGTTTAAGTATAATCCCGAAAATTTTTAAGTCATTTCTCGACTTAAATCCAAAGAAAAGGGATACTCCTATGGCATTAAATGTATATTATGACAAAGATTGTAATATCGATCTGATCAAAAGCAAAAAGGTTGCAATGATCGGTTTCGGTTCTCAAGGGCATGCACACGCTGAAAACCTACGTGATTCAGGTGTTGAGGTTGTTGTCGG
>JBFEWG010000178.1:0-2836 GCA_041546465.1 Sulfurimonadaceae bacterium | reverse complement strand
TCATGTGTAAGTACTGTCACATACTCAGGAACATCTACGCCTAATTTATGGTTCATCTTCATACGACCGACTTGTGTCAGGTCATAACGTTCCGGATCAAAGAACAGTTGGTTGACAAATGCTTTTGCCGCATCTTTAGTCACCGGTTCACCTGGGCGCATTACCTTATAGATACGGATTGCAGCCAAATCATTCTCGTCTTCGATGTCTTCCGTCTGCTTAAGCAGTTTAAGAGAATCAGCATCAGCATTGAACGCATTGATAACAGAACTGTCCACACCCTCAGCAAGGTCGTTGGCAATAACAAATTCTGTGATACCCGCTTCAGCCATTTTCTTCAATTTAGTCTCGTCAAGCAACGTCATCGTATCAAACAAGACTTCACCTGTTTCAGGATCAATGATAGGCTCAGCCAGGTGGCGTTCCATCAATGTCTCAAGTGGGTACTGGACATGCGTAAGACCCTCTTCAACAAGTTTTTGGCCTTTCTTCGCAGAAAGACGTTTTCCTGCGGCAACGATGACTTTATCGTCAACATCGACAAGGTCATGCTCTAAACGGCCAGCAAAGTCGCTTGGATTAAATGGAAGTACATACTTATTATCTTTTGCTTCAATCTTTTGAAGTGGGTAGAAAAGCTTCAAGATGTCTGGCTTAGAATAACCCAATGCACGGAACATAATCGTCACAGGCACTTTACGGCGTTTGTTGATTCTCATATACAAGATGTCTTTTGGATCATATTCGAAATACAACCATGAACCACGATCCGGAATGATCTGCGCTGTATAGATCAGTTTTTGTGCAGCCGTGTTAGACTCTTCTTCTTTGAAGATAACACCCGGTGAACGGTGAAGCTGGTTAACGACAACACGCTCAACACCGTTAATGATAAATGACGTTCTGTCTGTCATCAATGGAATGTCGCGGATGAAGATCATCTGCTCTTTAATATCCTGAACACCCGTCTTCTCACGTGTATTTTCATCACGATTCCATAGGACAAGACGTGTTTTCATACGAAGAGAGACAGAGTATGTCAGACCACGCTCCATACATTCACGAACAGTATACTTAGGGTGTCCGACTTCGGCACCAAGGTACTCCAGAGTTACACGATTTTGAACATCATGAACCGGGAATACCGATTGGAAGACCTGTTCAATACCACTAGCAGAGCGGTCTTTAGCGTCAATCATCAAAAAGTTGTCATAAGAACTTTGTTGAAGTTGAAGCAAGTTAGGTATGTGAATTTGCTGAGGGGTCTTAGCAAAGTCAACACGTAAACGATTACCAGAATGTAAGCTGTTTAGCATATATAACCTCATTAATTTAGTTTTAGTAAATGTCAGTAACGGTGTACTGGGGCATTTTCCAGAGATCTTTAAACGTCTTAAAGAAATCTCTGTGTAATTCATCCAATTACTTGGACATAAGTATGTTCACAAACGTAAAATACATATAAATATCATGTATCTGTCAAACATTGAAGATGATGTTGAAAAATGAAAATAATTATGTCCAATGACATGGCGAATAGTTCAGGCGTCCCTGAATGGACCACAGGTAAAAAATGTTAGTGGCTTATACCACCAAAGGGCCATTTAGCCTGTAGACGAACTATAGGCTAAATGACCCGAAGAGATGAGGGTTTAGGCCCTCGATTAGAAAGTGTTAGAAACAGTAAATGATTACTTGATTTCTACTGTAGCACCAGCTTCTTCAAGCTCTGCTTTTGCAGCTTCTGCATCTTCTTTAGATACACCTTCTTTAACAGTTGAAGGAAGAGCCTCTGCAGCTTCTTTTGCTTCTTTAAGACCAAGACCAGTAAGACCACGGATAACTTTAATAACACCGATTTTCTTAGCACCAGCATCAGTGATAACAACATCAAACTCAGATTTTTCTTCACCAGCGTCAGCACCACCAGCAACAGCACCACCAGCAACCGCTACAGGTTGAGCAGATACACCGAATTTTTCTTCGAATTCTTTTACAAGCTCAGAAAGCTCAAGTACAGATAAACCAGAGATAAACTCTAATACGTCTTCTTTAGTTACAGCCATTATAGACTCCTATTTAATAATATTTTTTATTAAGACCCTAAGTCTTATAAGATTGATGCAAACGCATCGCCTGAAAGAAACTTATTAAGCTTCTTCTTTTTGTCTACGCAATGCGTCTAGACCAATCGTGAAGTTCGCGACTGGAGCCATCCATGTAGCGGCAAGCATACCAAGTAGCTCTTCGCGTCCTGGAAGTTTAGCAAACGCTTCGATTTTAGCAGTATCTGCTGCTTCGCCGTCAAGATAACCTGCTTTGATAACGAACTTATCAGACTTCTTAGCGAAATCAGCAGCGACCTTAGATGCCGAGATAACATCATCAGACCATACAAATATATTCGTATCTTTGATCTCTACACCGCTCATACCGGCATTGTTCAATGCGATAGTCGCCAATGTGTTTTTCACAACCTGTACAGATGTGTCTTTCGCTTTAGCAGCTGCACGCAGCTCTTCAAGCTCAGAAACGCTAAGACCCTTGTAATCACAGATTACTACGGCTGTTGTGTTTTCGAATGCACCACTAAGTTGCTCGATGACTTCAGCTTTTTTAGTTTTAGTCATTGTATTCTCCTTTCCAGACATCAAACTTCAAGTTGAGCGGAGTTAACCGATTAAGCTCGTAAAAGCCTCTAACTGTCTTTAGTCCATAAGATAATTTCAAGATAAACAAATCTCAAATCGGAAATCTGGATAGATTGCCTATATAAAATTTGAATTAAGGAATGGGATTATATCGAACTGTAGTTTAGAATTTGCTTTATCTTTAT
>JBFEWG010000129.1:0-5419 GCA_041546465.1 Sulfurimonadaceae bacterium | reverse complement strand
TATCGTGGTGCGGAATATGTGGTTGATTTTCTTCCGAAGATCAAGATCGAACTTATTGTTGCAGATGAGAGTGTAGATCAAACAGTCAACACTATTGTTGAAGCAGCACGTACCGGTAAGATCGGTGACGGTAAGATCTTTGTCTCTGATATTGATAAGATCATCCGTATCAGAACAGGTGAAACGGATAACGAAGCGGTATAATATCGCTTCATCAAACCAACTTTTTTGGTCTTACATGACTGAAAAAGCTGCGTTTTCTCACATAGATTTAATACTCTTTCTTCTCTTTACAAAAAGAAACATCATACAATAGCCCTTATCATTTCCTCGAATTAAAGAAGTGTCTAAAACTTGTTCTGCCATAATGTACGATCTTTTTTTTAAGGCTCATGAATGAATGAATTCCTCCTGGTAAGTGACTTTACCTATATCATAGACACCTTGTTTATCATCTTCTCTATGACACTGATTATCCTGATGGTACCTGGCTTTGCTATGCTCGAAGCAGGCCTTGTACGTACGAAAAACGTCTCGACTGTATTGACAGTCAACACAATGATTTATGCCGTCGCATCGATGGCTTTCTTACTGGTAGGTTATCAATATGCCTTCGGTTCGTGGGAGAACAGTTCATTAAGTATGTATGCTGCTTTTATGTTTCAGATGGCATTTGTGGGTAAGACGATCAATATTATGAGTGGGGGTGTGAGTGAACGTGTCCGTATCATTCCGTTGACGATATTTACAGTTGTAATGGGAGCTTTCATCTACCCGACAGTTGTGAATATCACCTGGGGCGCGAACTTCCTCGACGGTACGGCTTTGGCACTTAGTATGTATGACCTTGCCGGTTCGACAGTCATTCATTCGACAGGTGGTTGGGCACTTCTTGCTGCGATCTTGATCATGGGTTCACGTAAGGGCCGTTATATGAATGGGAAAGTACGTGTGATCCCTGCTTCAAATATTCCTTTAGTCGTACTTGGTGCCTTTTTGCTGTGGATCGGATGGTTTGGTTTCAATGGGGGTTCAGTCGGTTCTATTACGACGAAAGAGGGTGCGGATGCAGTCGCTCTTACCATTATGAACACTAACACGGCGGGGCTTGCGGGTGCTCTTATCGCAGGTCTTATCATGTATATCAGATATAGAAAGTTCGATATCACGATGATCCTTAACGGTGCACTCGGTGGACTTGTCGCAGTGACTGCGGGACCGGATCTCTATGATATCTATGAGCCTATCATCATCGGGCTTATCGGCGGTTCCCTTGTGGTCTTTGCCGTACCTCTTTTTGACAAGGTCCGTATTGATGATCCGGTTGGTGCTCTTTCTGTCCACTTGATTAACGGAATCTGGGGTACGTTGGCGGTAGGTATCTTTGCTGCAAACCCGGAAGAAGGCATCACCTTGATGGGACAACTTAAAGGTGTCGCAGTCGTTGGTGTCTTTGCCTTTGTCTCTTCATTTATCATCATCTATGCGATCAATACGGTCGTGAAGTTCAGAGCAAGTGATGAAGAACAGATGCAAGGTCTTGATATTGACGAATGTGGACTTGAAGCCTATCCTGAGCATCAGCGCTCTATCTAAAATTAATGAGTAAACACCGCCTTGCATCACTTTTAAAAGAGATCTATCTTTTCTCTTTTATGAGTGAAAGTGAACTGGAACGGCTTTCCGATATATGTTCCGTACATGATTATAAAAAAGATACCCATCTTTTTATGCAAGGTGAGAAGAGTGAGCATCTGCTTATCCTGATTGAAGGTGTCGTCAGTGTATTTAAGCATGACAGTAAAGGAAATGAGATCATTATCGGTCTTTTTCGCCCTTATTCTCTGTTGGCGGAACCTGCAATATTAAAAGGGATACCTTTCCCCTCTACGGCTGTTTTCAAGACCAATGGTTCTGTTATCAAGGTCGACCTTGAGACATTCAAAGAAGAATTTCTTCGCGATCCGCATATATCCTATGAGATTATTCAGTCACTCCTGGGAAAGATCCAGCTTTTACAACAAAACATCCATTTCAATATCGCTTCGAGTGCAAAAGAGAAAATATTGCATTTTTACAAGCAAAATGCAAGCCTTGAAAATGAATTGAAAAACTATGAGATAGCTTCACTCCTCGGTATGACCCCGGAGACCTTTTCACGTAACCTTAAGCAGCTCGTCAAGGAAGGAAAGATGCTTAAGACCCCCTTGGGATATGAACCCTTAGGTTAGTATTTTTGTATCTGTCTTGACATATATCAATAGCTTTTTTTGCGAGCTGAAGTAAACTTCATCCATCAAACTATGAAGGATCAGATGATGACTGAAAATACAAAAGCAATAATCAAATCGACAGCACCCCTGCTGAAAGAAAAAGGTGAAGAGATCACAACGGTGATGTACAAGTTTCTGTTTGAGCGTAACCCTGAACTCAAGGAATTGTTTAAGAATGCGGAACCGGATCAGTATAAGAAGTTGGCTCAGGCTGTCTATGCGTATGCTGCTAATATCGATAATCTCGGTGCTTTGGGTAAGGGGATAGAGACAATGGCGCAGGCACATGTCAAAACAGCTGTCAAACCTGAACATTATCCGCTTGTAGGAGCGGCACTGTTAAGCGCAATCGAAGAAGTGATCGGCGATGCCGCATCACCAGATGTGATGAATGCCTGGAAAGAAGCATATTTCTTCTTAGCCGATGTATTGATCAAGCGTGAAGAAGAACTCTACGCGGCAGTTTAAAGATATATTACGGTGAGATTGAAGCACTATTTTCGGAAGATGTCAGGCAAGGAAAAAGCCCCTCCTAGAAAACCATTCTCAAAAATCGCCTGGTCAGGTCTGGGTGGATTTCTGGGAATATACTGTATAACTATCTTGAACTGGTTTACACAAACGGACATTTTGTTTCTTATCGGTTCGTTTGGTGCTTCGGCTGTTTTGGTTTATGGTGCTCCACAACTTGAGTTCTCCCAGCCTCGTAATCTTTTGGGAGGTCACTTTCTATCGGCTCTAGTGGGAATAACGGTATATAGATATCTCCCTTTTGATGCCTCACTATTGAGTGCACTGGCTGTCTCTTTGTCAATTGTAGTAATGCATCTGACTCGAACGATGCATCCTCCCGGAGGAGCCACGGCATTGATCGCTGTTATAGGAAGCGAACAGGTACATGCATTGGGATATATGCTGATGTTTTCACCGGTTTTAGCGGGTGCAATGATTATGTTGATTGTGGCCTTATTCGTTAATAATCTTTCAGCAAATCCCAAACGGCATTATCCCCGATACTGGTTTTGAGAAAACAAGAAGTAAAGAGAAGAATTTACTTGAGTCCGGCAAATCTTTCTGGCAGGAGAGGATGGATGCTAAACAGCTTTGTAGAGCTCTTTCTCTTTTGCTATAAGGATATCGGCCAGAAAAAAATAGGCTTCCTCCCAGGCTTTTAATACCGGGTCAGTCGCTGCATCACCAAGTACTTCCTTGACTGCAGTTAGCAAGGCAAGACCGACGATAGGGTAGTGCTCAGGCTTGACATTGGCATTGACATGTGTTGAGGCCATTTTCTCTATAGCTTTTGTTAGTACACCAGGATTGTCTATATTTGCTGCGTAGGCTGAAACAGCGGCTGCAAGTTTTTTGTGCTGATCGGGATCGGCATCTTTGAAGAGTTCTTTCAGTTCGGGATGTGTTGAGAATAGTATCTCATACATCTTTGCCGTGATTGCCTCGGAATGAGCCGCAACCGGTGCTGCGGTAGCTTTGACGATTTCTACTGTTTTATCTGATAGCCCCATGGTGATTTCCTTATTTCAAATATTCTTAAAAAATACTACCGTGTTAAGCTCTCTTATTAATATAATTTATGGTTAGAAAATAATCACTATGATGTTTTACAGCCTATTTAATAAATGTAATGTGATTTCACTGCAATAAAATGTTTGAAGTCATTCCAAATATAAAAGGAAACAATAACTAAGAAATTACTTTCACTTATTAAATAAAATGCAAAAGATTAACACTTTTGTAACATTTATTATCCTACACTTATAGTAATGAATTCTCTAAGTATGCGATCGAAATCATTGTTATACTCGCTTGGTGTGCATTGTGCTATATTCATTGTGGCAGCAGTACTGATCTACAAGTCGCAAGCACCTTCATGTACATGTGGAAGTACGATGCAAATGACCAAGCTGAACCTGGCATCCTTGCCGTTGGAAGAGATGGTAAAAGCTCTGGATGATACCACACAAGAGAAAAAGGTTGTCGCACAACCGAAAACAAAGCCCCACAAAGAGTTAAAGAAGTTTATTGAACCTGAAAAACCTGCTACGAAGCAGGTTGAACTCAAAGATGTGGAACCGACACCTCTTTTAGCAAAAAAAACCGAGAGAGTAGAAGATATAAAAGAGGTGAAGAATTCTGAAGAAGTGTTAGACGAGCAGAATGTTGAGAAAAAGGTTAAAGAGACGATAGTGGCTCAGACCAATGCCCAAGAAGTCGCTTCGGCGCCGGTCAGTGAATATGATCTGAAAATAGCCTGTGAAAAACAGTATGTACAAGATAACCTGGCTCTGATCAATGCCTTGATTAAACAGAATCTCTATTACCCGAGAATAGCTAAAAAACGGGGGATGCAAGGGAAGGCGATGGTGGCTTTTACACTGAATACGAAAGGTGAGGTCATCGATGTCAAGACATTGGGCGAGATCGCCTCTATCCTGAGTAAGGCTGCGGTGAAAACAATACGAAAGGCTGCGGCGTCTTTCCCGCATCCCAAGGTTGACCTATCCCTGCAGATTCCGATTGTCTATAAGCTTGCACAACGCTAGGTTCCACTATAATACACCTGTGATAAATAAAAGCATTTTGGGGTAAATAATGTCGATCTATAGAGAATATGACATCCGTGGTATCTTTGGAAAAGAACTTGATGAAGATACTGTTAAAAAGATAGGCTATACTCTCGGTCAGCGTGTAGAGGGTGAATATGTCAGTATCGGTTATGATGCACGAACGCACTCTCCGACACTGTTTAACTGGCTCTGCAGCGGTTTTGTGCATGCGGGTAAAAAAGTGATCAATATTCAGCTTGTCCCTACGCCTGTAAACTATTTTACCAATTATCAAGAACTTAGGCTTGAAAGCGGTACGGTGGCGAGAGTGGGTGCATCCGTGATGATCACGGGCTCACATAATCCGCCTGAGTATAACGGTTTTAAGATCACGGTTGAGAAAGCCCCGTTCTTTGGTGATGATATCTATGCGCTTGGACGTGAGATTGAAAGCATGGTAGAGATCATTCCTGACAGTGATGAGTATGAGGTCTTTGATGCTTCTTCGATGTATATCGACTATATGGTCAAGGAATTTGAACATCTTCGCAATATGGACATCAAGATTGTCTATGATTGTGG
>JBFEWG010000074.1:0-9748 GCA_041546465.1 Sulfurimonadaceae bacterium | reverse complement strand
CTTTAGAAATTAATTTTACTTATGTGCCATTTTTCTGATATTATTATAATTACTTAAGAAAAGGATTCACGTGGAAGAAGACTTTCTTTTTCAAGATGAAGAAGTAAACCCTGTTACTGTCACCAAGGAACCATGGAAAATATTAATCGTGGATGATGACCATGGGATTCATGATGTCACTAAACTTGCACTGCAAAACATGGAAGTCGACGGCAGACGTTTGGCTTTCACCTCTGTCTACTCCGCACAAGAAGCGCGGGACCTGTTGGCACACGACAACAGTTTCCATGTTGCGCTTGTCGATGTCGTCATGGAAACGGCAAATGCCGGTCTCGAGCTCACAAAACATATCCGCCAGGTTTTACTGAATGCGGACCTGCGTATTGTTATCAGAACCGGGCAGTCCGGTCTTGCTCCGGAAAAGTATGTTATTGACAACTTTGACATCAACGACTACAAGGAGAAGACAGAGCTAAATGCTGACAGGCTTTACAGCTCTGTCAAGATGGCTATCATCAACTATGCAGACATAGCAAAAGCCAATCAGGAAAAAGAGTTGATATACAAAGAGGTCTTGCAGAACCCATTAACCAAGCTGTACAACAGGCACAAGCTTCATGATGATCTTCTGGAACTTGATGATGTAACTGTCATCATGCTAAATGTTGACAGGTTCAGCCATATCAATGACCTGTACGGATATGAACAAGGCAACTATGTCATCAAAGAGATCGCCAAATCCCTAAGCCTGCTTGAATCTTCCGGCAACAAACTTTATCATATCGGTATTGACGAATTCCTTCTCTTACGCACACACTCCTCTTCACAGGAAACAGACGAAGTCATCGAACTGATACAAAAAAGGTTTATGAACAACAACTTTACCCATGAGGAAATAGATTTCAATATTACCTTTACTGTCGGTATCGTTGAAAATGAGACAGAAGACCTTGTAAACAAGGCGGACCTCGCCATAAAAGAAGCACGTCTGATCAGCTCCAACCGCGTACAGCGCTATCACCATAATATGAAAGTCCTGCAGGATATACAAAACAATATAGAGTGGTTCAGAGAGATAAAACATGCACTCAAAGAAGAACGTATAGTCCCTTACTTTCAGCCTATTTACAACAATAGAAGCAAAAAAATCGAGAAGTATGAATGCCTGGTACGAATGATCAAAGATGATACGGTAATCTCACCCTTTTCCTTTTTGGGTGTTGCCCAGGAAACAGGCCTCTTGACCAAAATTACCTATGTCATGCTAGAAAAAAGTGCCAAGGTCTTTGCTCAAAATAAACTTGACTTCTCCATAAATATCACTAATCATGACTTGCAGGATGAAGGCTTCAGTGACTTTGTCAAGGGTGTGCTTGATATGAATAATATCGATCCTTCCCGACTGATCTTTGAGATATTGGAGAACAACTCACTCAGCAAAATCCCCAATGCCAAAGACAATATTGCCAGACTACAGGCATTGGGGTGCAAGATTTCTCTTGATGATTTTGGTGCCGAATGTCAAAACTTTGCCAACATACTAAACCTGAAACTCGACACTATAAAGATAGACGGTTCCTTTATCAAAAACCTTAAAGATGAGCTCTCCTTCAAGATGGTCGACAGTATTGTCTACTTCGCAAATAACGTCGGTATCGATCTTGTAGCAGAGTTTGTCTGCGATCAAGAGATACATGACCTTGTCAATAAGTTCGATATCAAATACTCGCAGGGGTATCATATCAGTGAACCAAAACCGACTCTGTGTCAGGAAGAGGACCCTCTCTCATGAGACGTCATCTCGCACTTCTTTTTATTGTTCTCTTTTCAATTCAGGCACACGCCGTGACACAGACACAGCTAGAAGCTGTCTTTTTGGAAAAGTTCACCCACCTTATCGAATGGCCAGACACATCTGCTTCAGAAGAATTCACTATCTGTATTCTTAATAATAAAAAGTTTGCCGAGGCATTAAAACTCATCTATGCGGACAAAAAGTTCCGCAACAAAGAAAAAGTGACCATCATAAATCTAGACGGATACCAGAATATCCCTCGTTGCCAACTGCTGTATATAGGCAAGGAGACAAAAGACACCACTGAAGCATTGAAAAAGGTGGCCGGTAGACCGATTCTGACTGTCAGTAACGACAAGGACCGTATCAGTGACAATGTGATGATAACGATGTTCCCCGTTGAGAACCGCTTTAAATACATCATAAACAACAAAGCGGCACAGGATGTTAATATCAAGATAAGCTATCTGCTCTTAAAGTCGGCATATGAGGTCATTAAATGAACAGGTTCTCTGACTTCTCTATCAAATCCAAGCTGATCATATCTGTTGTATTTCTACTTATTATTGCACTTGGAACGTTCTCTACCTTCATGTTATTTGTCGAACATAAACGTGCTAAATCCGAATTGATCGATCAGGCCAAACTCTATGGAAAACTAATCGCCGATTATGCTATCACACCGTTAATATTCAATGATAAAGGTGGTGCTGAAGAGGTTTTATCAAAGCTTGACACCATCTCCAACATCAAAGCTGCTGTTATTTATGATGAGAGGATGCAAAGATTCGCAAGTTATCTCAAAGAAAGTGAACAGAGAGTACTGCCTAACATCATAAGGTCAATACAAAGCTCGACAGAAGAGTTAAAAGACCAGGTCGTTTTGACCATGCCTATTGAGTATAAAAATCAGACATACGGCGCCCTCTTGTTTTATGTCTCCACGCAGGAGTTGACAGACTCTTTAATCGACTATGCTGTTTTCCTGTTGGGATTGATGTCTGTGTTGAGTTTTATATCCCTGCTTATCATCTATAAGATCCAGGAATATATCACTTCCCCTATCATCCACCTTGCTCAGACAGCCAAAGAGATTTCCTTGAGCGAAGATTACAGTATCCGTGCCAAGAAGCAGTATTTGGACGAGGTCGGACAACTGTATGATGACTTCAATAAAATGCTTGACAAGATTGAACAACGTGGCCGTGAACGAGAAGAAGCTGAGAACATATCACGTACCTACCAGGCACACCTTGAGCGTCTGACCAATGAACTTGAGGACAGAGTAAAAAGCCGCACTATCGAGCTTCAAGAAAGTTTCAACCAATTGCAAAACACCCAAGCACAGCTTATCGAGTCTGAAAAGATGTCAGCTCTGGGTAATCTTGTCGCCGGAGTGGCCCATGAAGTCAATACACCTCTTGGTATCTCTATTACGGCAGCTTCCATATTCAAAAATGAGATTACAAGTATCAAAGAGATGCTTGATGAGAACAAACTGAGCAAATCAAGCCTTGAAAATTTTCTCCAGACAATAAACGAAGCCGATGAGATTCTCGTTAAAAACCTTGATCGCGCTGCACAGTTGGTAAAAAACTTCAAGAAGATCTCTGTTGACCAAAGTAGTGAAGATATGCGTAACTTTGAGCTCAATACCTATTTAAAAGAAGTTGTCTCGACCTTTAATAGTGAACTTAAGCACAGACCGATAGAACTTGTACTGGACCTAGATGAAAGAGCCATAGAGATGAACTCCTATCCCGGTGCTGTTTCACAGATAGTCGTCAACATGCTGCAAAATGCACTGCTGCACGCTTTCGATGAAGACCAGGAAGGAAAAATCATATTAGAAACGCACTACTATGGTGACAATGTGTCCATTATCTTCAAAGACAACGGTAAAGGGATAGATGCCACCGTTGCCGAGAAGATCTTTGAACCTTTTGTTACAACCAAGCGGAACAAAGGCGGAACCGGACTCGGCCTCAATATTACCTACAACCTTGTCACACAACACCTCAATGGAAGTATCCAGCTGGATACCGAGTATAAAGATGGGGCCAGCTTTATCATCAATATACCGTGTATAATCGCTGAGAAGACCGCCTAAGAATCAAGAGAGTCGGCCAGCGTAGTCTTCATATCCAAACTCTTTGACGATTTTCAGTTCATTCTCCTCTGTCCACAGTGCCAATGAAGGCAAGGCAATACCGTTAAAGGTTGTATTCTTGACAAAGGTATAATGGATCTGGTCTTCAAAGATGATTTTATCACCAATTTTCAGTTCCTTCTCAAATGAGTAGTCACCCATGATATCACCGGCCAAACAGGTGTTTCCCCCCAGTCTATACGTATAGGCTTTTACACCTGCTTCAGATGCATCCCTGACTTCTGCCCGATAAGGCATCGCAAGCGTGTCCGGCATATGTGCTTCAGCCGATGTATCCAGGATAGCTATCTTCATCCCATTATCAACAATGTCCAGTACCGTCGAGACCAAGACACCCGTCTGCCACCCAACGGCTTCTCCTGGCTCGAGATAGACTTCAATACCATCATATCGGGCTCTAAAGGCCTTGATGATTGCAATAAGCTTGGATACATCATATCCCTCTTTGGTAATATGGTGACCGCCGCCAAAATTGACATACTTCATCTGCGGAATATAATCACCAAACTTCTCCTCGAAAGCATCCAAGACATCTTCAAGGGCTGACGTATCCTGTTCACATAGTGCATGGAAGTTCAAACCGTCTATATACGGCAAGACCTTCTCGTCAAAGTTATTCTTCGTTGTTCCCAAACGGCTGTAGAGTCCGCAGGGATTATACAGATCAACAGGAGAAGAAGAACACTCAGGGTTTACTCTTAGGGATACAGAGACATTGGGATTGACTTCTTTGACTTTTTGATGGAAACGAAAAAGTTGGCCGGGAGAATTAAAGACAATGTGATCCGAGATATTGGCAATCTCATCAATATCCTCTTCTTTGAATGCCGGAGAATAGGTATGCACCTCTTTGTTCATATATTCACGGGCAAGTTTTGCCTCATGCAAACCGCTTGCCGTACATCCATGAAGGTATTTCCCCACAAGATCAAAAGTAGAATGCATAGCAAAACCTTTGAGGGCCAGGATTATCTTTGCACCTGATTCTCGTTGTACACGATCCAGAATTTCAAGGTTTGATCTGAGCTTATCCAGTTCACAAATATATACAGGGGTCTTCTCTATTTTATCTAGTTCTATTTCCATCATCGCTCCGGGTAAAGATAAAGATGTCCTTGCCGATCATCTCCAATTTGGCATCCCACTTTTTTTCAAGCCATGACATCGTCTCTGGTGAGAAAAAGCAGACATGCGTCGGGTCATTTTTGTAATACCATGCATCAAAAGTGTCTTGAGCAGGATACGGCTGTGTCAATAAAGCCAACAGCCCGTTCTCCTTTAACATAGACCACAAACTGTCCAAGATGGTATGAGGATCATAAAGATGTTCAACCACTTCCGTAGAGGTGATGAAGTCATATCTCTTCTCAAGGACCTTTTCATCTTTGGCATAAAAATGATCATAGATGTTCATCCTGAAACCGGATTCTTCAAACATCTTTGAAAGTGTCGGCCCAGGCCCGGAACCGAAATCAAGGCCAAAAGCGCCAGGCTTTATACGTACACTGACAGGGTCAAACACCTTCGAAAGGAACTCTCTATAGTGAGGATCGTCTGATGAGTTCGTATGCAGGTCATATCGTTCTTTCTCAGCCTGCTCATCAAGACGGCTCTCAGGCAGTACGAAGACAAGCGAGCACTCCTTGCATTGCCAATATTCACCTGTCTTATGACTACTATATAGAGCTGTGCTGCTACTGTGGCACAGCGGACAAAGGTTTTTACTCAAGCTCTAAGATTTTCCATGGTAGACCTTGAGTATTCAGCTCTTCCATAAATGGATCCGGATCAAGTTCTTCCATATTGAAGACACCTTTACCGCCCCACTTTCCTTCGATCATCAACTTCGCACCGATCATGGCCGGTACACCGGTCGTATATGAGACCCCTTGCGATTTGACTTCCGCATAACACTGTTCATGGTCACTGACCTGATAGATATAGATCTTTCGTTTTTTGCCGTCCTTGATCCCTTCGGCGACGATCCCGATATTCGTCTTGCCTTTTGTACGTGGACCCAAAGAAGCCGGATCAGGAAGAAGCGTTTTCAAAAACTCGATAGGCACGATTTTCATACCTTTATGCTCGATCTCTTCAATGCCAAGCATACCCACATTCTCTAAACACTGCATATGTGTCAGATAAGACTGACCGAAAGTCATAAAGAAACGAATACGCTTAAGCCCTTTGATATGTTTGACAAGGGACTCCATCTCTTCATGATAAAGGAGATAAGAATCTTTTGGCCCTACTTCCGGATAGTCCCAGACCATCTTGATTTCCATAGGTTTTGTCTCTATCCACTCGCCGTTTTCCCAATAACGTCCATTTGCCGAGACTTCACGAAGATTGATCTCCGGATTGAAGTTCGTTGCAAACGGATATCCGTGATCACCTGCATTACAATCAAGGATATCGATCGTATGGATCTCGTCAAAATAGTGTTTTTGTGCATACGCACAAAAGACATTGGTCGCACCTGGATCAAAACCGCTTCCAAGAAGCGCCATAAGCCCTTTTGCTTTAAAATCCTCATGCTTGGCCCACTGTTCTTTATATTCAAACTTCGCCTCGTCGGGATGTTCGTAGTTCGCTGTATCCAGGTACGGAGTATTGGTCATAAGACAGGCATCCATTATTGTAAGATCCTGATAAGGCAGCGCGACATTGATGACGATATCTGCTTCGATCTGCCTGATAAGTTCTGCAAGCTCTTCGGTATGATCCGCATCTACCTGTTTAATATCAATAGAACCTGCTGGAAGTTCATCCTGGATAACTTTACAAGACTCAAGCCGACGACTCGCCAGTGTTATCTTTGTAAAAACATCTTTGTTCATCACACATTTATGTGTGACAACTCTACCTACCCCACCTGCACCAATTATTAAAACGTGTGCCATACAAATCCTTTACCTAACTACTGGATATAACCAATAAATAAAACAGCTGCCCAAATGGCCCCTGTCAAGACAAGACTTAAAAAAACCAATGCTGCTCCGGCATCTTTTGCACGCTTAGCCAGCTCATGATACTCTAATGTCACAAGATCGACGACTCTTTCTATCGCACTGTTAGTGACTTCCGCCATAATCGGGATAAAAAGTGATAATGAAAGAATGACTTGTAGATGAAAGGCCAAGGGCAAAAACCACGCAACGACATTCATAATGACAAACAATAAAATCTGAAGTTTAAATGAACTTTCATGTTTCACAATGTCTGTAAGACCGGCTAAGGCATACGTCGTGTTTTTAAAAAGAGTATATTTAGGTTTGTTCAATGCCAATGTTTTTCCTGCCATAATCATGTAATTCAATACATATAATTATAATATATTTTACATAGCTTTAGGTACATATCAACAGAAAAACTACTCTTTTTGATAATCTAATATCTTCTTGGGCTTGACAAGGAACAATGCGATCGATGCGATTGATAAAAAAAGTAAAAAAAACCAGATTTCAGATGTCAATTTATAGGAGATAATACCGAAGATCACACTTCCATGTGGGACCAGCATAAAAAAACGTTTTGCATTCTTATCAAACTTTTTCAACAGTTCATCATCATGTTCGACATCAAAATATTTCAACATATGCCTATGATAGAAGAAAAAGTACAAAATATTAAGCTCAATGATTTTATACGCTATCAGAAAGTAGACCATATAGAGATTTATAGAAGCGTCATCGAAGTAAGCAAGCGGTCTTATATCGAATACACTGTCTATCATGATACCGATACAGGCAATCCCCATGATGATATAAAACATCATTTGTCTTCGTTTCTGCAAACTCTCAACTGTAGGCTTCATACTATTTACTATCATCCTCTATTGTCATCTATTTACGTATGGTTCATCCATAAAAAAACAGATCTATTTGATGTTTGGGATTATATAGAAACAATCATTAGTTAAAGCTCAATATATATACTTCACATCCCTAAATAAAACTTTATTTCGCCTCACTCAGCTCTATCGCCAGCGCTTTCGCACCGGAGAAGTCATTCTTCCCTGTACCCAGCTTCGGTATGTTCTCGACTTCGAAGATCTCGGCCGGAACACACAACGGGTTCATTCCTGAACTCACCAGTGATTTTTTGAGACCGGATACCTCATTGCAGCCCTGGATGAGCAGAACGACTTTCTCCCCTTTTTTCTCATCAGGTAGGTTCACTGCCAGAAGTTCAACGTCAGCGTCATCCAGATAGGCTTTGATATCAGACTCGATAGCACCAAGGGAGACCATCTCTCCGCCAAGCTTGGCAAAACGTGAATAGCGATCAACGATAAAAAGATATCCGTCAGAATCCACATGTCCTTTGTCACCAGTCTTGTACCATTGCACGCCATCGATCTGCACCATAGCTTCTGCTGTCTTCTCCTCATCCTTGAGGTAACCTTTCATTATCTGTGGACCACCAATAAGGATAAGTCCGTCTTCATCTGCATCAAGCTCCTGCATGCTGTTCGGATCAACGATTTTAAAGGCTGTTCCAGGAAGCGGCAGTCCGATACTTCCCTCTTTGCTGCCCACCTGAACTGTAAAACTGTCTGTTTCAAGGATGTCCGGAAGGTTGACACTGGCGACAGGAGCACATTCTGTGACACCATAGCCCTCCAATATCGTCTTGTTAAACCTGGCAGTGAAAGCTTCTTTGACTTCCCGGCTCAATTTTTCGGCACCTGAGATCGCAATTCGAAGCGTTTCAAACATCAATGGATGCACCTTCTTATTCCGCACATAAAGCCTGAAGAATGTAGACGTACCAAACATCACCGTGACCCTGAACCTTGCAGCTGCCTTACCTATGCCGACAGCATCAGTCGGATCAGGATGACAAACCATTGGAATACCTTCTATAAGCGGAAGCCAGGTCGTTGCTGTCAGTCCAAAAGCATGAAACAGAGGCAGAGAAGCCAAGATCACATCATCACTGCGCATGTTTAGAACATCTGAGACCTGTTTGATATTTGCCATGAAGTTTCTATGCGTCAGCATGACACCTTTTGGTACGCCTTCTGAACCGGAACTGAACAAGATAGCAGCCACCTCTTCATTTGAGACTTTCTTAGTATACAATCGACTCAATATTGCTGAAGGCAGCAACTTGACCAGTATCAAGGTAAAAAGTACTTTGGCTTTACTTATCCCTGCTTTAAGGTCCTCCATATAGACAACATTGACATTCTCCAGTAATGCCTCTGTGTCAAAGCCTTTGGCCTTTAATTTTCTGATAAATTGATCAGAGGTATATACTGTTTTGATTTCTGCTTTATCAATCGCTAAATGAAGGGAGGTGATCGGTGCCGTATAATTAAGGTTTACGACGGTCTTTCCTGCCATGAGTGTCGCCATATTCATAATGGCACCTGCTGACGTAGTGGGCATCAATATACCGATATTCTCTTCTCTGACCCGTTTAAGCAGACCGGCGAACAATATCGTAGCGCTTAACACCTTCGTATAAGAGAGTACTGAACCTTTTGAATCAGCCATACAGAACTCGCTTCCAAGGCGCTTGGCTGTTTTCACCCAGGCACTGGACATGGTTGGAAGACTCTGCGTATGACGTTCCCACGAAGTAAACGAAAGCTCGAATACCTTCTGTTTCACTGCCTTGGCTGTACTGTGAATGTCCATAGGTTTTGCAAAAGCGATAATGATTTCACGCTTCCAACTCTTCTTGGCTTCCTTAAACTTTGATGAGGAGCGCGAAAAACGGCTCCCCCACATTCCTCTTAAATAAAACGGAACAATAACGGCATCGGCCTCTTT
>JBFEWG010000162.1:0-3760 GCA_041546465.1 Sulfurimonadaceae bacterium | reverse complement strand
TACCGTCTTATATTCTACTCAAAGATTCTCACAAAAAAATCTCATCACCGTTGATTAGGCCTCATCAGGAAAGCGGCTGATGATGGATCTTACTTCGTCCATGTTCTGCAAAAACAGATCGACCAAGCCTGGATCAAAATGCTTTCCTTTCTCCTCTTTGAGCACCGTGCAGGCGTCTTCAACACTCACCTGCTCTCTATAGACTCGTTTTGACGTCATCGCGTCAAAGGCATCCGCTATTGCGACAATACGACCGGGCAGAGGGATAGTATCTCCTGAGAGCCCTATCGGATAGCCGCTGCCATCAAACTTTTCATGGTGACTGTACGATATGACTGCACCTGCTTTTAAATATTCACTCTTGGCATATTTCAAAAGATCATATCCAAGACGGGCATGATGTTTCACAAGCTCAACCTCATCCTCTTTAAGCGTTTGCGGTTTACACAGCACGTTCTGTGAAACACCCACTTTGCCAATATCATGCAATGCTGAGGCATGAAAGATGACATCCTGAATCTTCTCGTTCAAACCTGTGGCCTTAGCCAGCATTTTACAATAGTGTGACACTCTTACAGTGTGCCCGCCTGATTCATGTTCCGTATACTCCGCAGTGAGTGCCAACATCTTCAAAGCTTCTTGTTCATTCTGCCTGAGTTTTTCTGTAGCATTTTTCACCTCTTCTTCCAGTAAAGAGACCTCTCCTTCCAAAAGGGATTGCGCTTTTTTGAGTTTGAGTGTGTTAAACACCCGGGATTGAAACAGCGAGGCGTGAAGAGGTTTCATCAGGAAATCATGTGCACCCGCATGCAGTGCTTTGACTTGTACTTCCGGTTCCTCTTCCGGTTCCAACAGTATGATGATCGGAATCGTTCTGCTGCTGTTTTGTCTAAAGGACTTTATAAAGTCGATGGCATGTGGTTGCGGGGTCTTGTAATCAACAATGACTAGATCATAAACAATACTTTTGGAAGTGTGGAGTGCCTTGTCCGGATCCTGAAAACTGTCGGCTTCCAAAGAGAGTGAGCGGGCATAACCCTCTATCAATGAGAGCTCTTCGTTGTTTTTACTAATTGACAAGATCTTCATTCCATCAACATTCATACACTTTTCCTCTGCTTTCTTCACTGTAGCCATCTATCAATAACTATGAAATGAACTATATCTAAAAAGAGGGAGATAAAAAAGAAAAGTTCTTGAATAGTTTTTGGCTTAAACATTTGAGTCTCAACACAATAACCACATTAATAAATGTGATTGTACTAAAGAGGTTTATCGTTTTCTTTTTCTTTCATTAGATTCAAAGTTGTATTAAAAAGCTAAAGAGTAACGAAACTTAAACACACTAAAATCCTTTACACTATTTCAAGGGCATTCCTAAAGGGTGACCCATCATCAAGGGCTTTATAATGAAGTTGAATGCTATTCTCATTGATTACGTCAAAAAGATAATAAAGGAAGACCGAAAAAATATTTTTCATCTCTTTTACTACTCTATTATTGATGCGATTCTTGTCTTGTCCATCCCGCTTGCTTCCGCAATAGTGATCAACAGCGTTTTGGCACATGCAGCACTCTCTATCATCGTACTGGGATCGATCGTCCTTGTTTTGTTTATATTTATCACCATTTTACAACTGCTCAAAGAGTATATTGTCGAAAAGTTTCAACAAAAAGTTTTTGTGAAGACAGGTATTGAAGTCGCGACTAAGGCGCTCCGTCTTAAGTACGAAGACGGCAATACAAACGTCAAACATGGAAAACTTATGAACTATTTTTTTGATATCACATCGATTCAGAAATTTTTTCCTATTCTTTTACTTGACGGCTTGGGGCTTGTTGTCAAGATCGTTGTCAGTCTTCTTTTACTGCTCGCTTTTGATCCTATCCTGTTCGCTGCAGGTCTTCTCTTCTTCTCTATTTATATTGTCGTCCTGTTTTTACTTGGGCATAATGCAGCACAAAGTGCTTTGGAACGTTCGGATGCAAAACATAACACCATCTACTATTTGCAGCATATCAACGAAGAGAAAGGAAGCAGCGAAGAGATCCTTTCAACATTCAACAGCTATTTAGGAAACTATGCGCAGAAAAGGCAAAAACTGTTTCACATCATCATCAGACAATTGGGATTTACCTTTTTTGCCGAGGGGTTTATCTTCAGTATGTTCCTGATCATAGGTGGGTATCTTGTCATCAACGGCAGCTTACCTTTGGGAGAGTTTGTCGCGGCAGAGATAGTCGTCACCTCGATTACCTATGCCTTAAAAGGGTTCGCCAAACAGCTTGATTATATTTACGATATGATCGAAGGGCTTTACAAGGTCAACAAGCTTTCTGCCGGATTGGAGGACAAGAGACATGGATAAGTTTGAGTTTGATTCATTACAGCTTGTACAGACAGATCCTTTTGTCAATCGTATCGGACGGTTTACTTTTTTTCTGATTCTTTTTTTTATTGCAATTCTTTTTTTACCATGGCGTCAAACCGTTGAGGGGGAAGGGACAATCATCGCCTATGATCCGACAGAACGTTTGCAGTATATTTCTGCACCTATCGACGGTTTTATAGATCAATTCTATGTTGCAGAGAATGAACATGTCAAAAAAGGGATGAAGCTTTTTGAGATGATCGATCCCGACAAAGAGTACAAATCCCGTGTCTACAAAATGAAAGAGGATTTTGAACAGCAACACCAGAACATCGAAAACGAGTTGATCGTATTGAAACAAAAAGATGCGAGTCTTCTGAACCAGAAAGCCATCCGTACAGAACTCTATGACAAACGCTACGTCCAGGCCCAAGAGCAGTTAAAAAGCCTGCAGCTCAAACACAAGGCCGAACAGAAAAACTACGAAGTGGCATTGAACAACTTTAAGCGTATAGAGGAGTTGTATCTTCAAAAGATTGAGTCCAAAAAGAATTATGAGAAAGCCGAAAATCGTTACATCAGTGCCAAGACGAAATTCGACAAGATCGAAATAGACATCAAAGTGCAAAAACGCCACCTCTCGATCATCCAACAGGAGAAGAGACAGTTCCTCGAAGAGATCGAGAATCAGATCAGAACCCTTGAGAACAGTATGCTCTCCGTTGAGACGCGTCTGAACATCCTCAAAAGAGACTATGAAAAACATCTCTCAGAGATCGCACGATACGAGACATCATCCGTTCTCTCACAAAAAGAGGGATATGTGATGCGCATCCTGGAAAATGACAAGAACACCTACATCAAAAAAGGCCAACCGATTATCCAGTTTTCGCCTGATGTGACGACAAGTTCACTTCTACTGAAGGTATCGGACTTCAACATGCCTCTGATCAAAGAGGGACTGCCCGTAAGAATAAGGTTTCACGGATGGCCTGTACTGCATGTTCCCGGATGGCCGGCAATACGCTTTGGTACCTTTGGCGGTATCATCAAAAAGGTCGATCCTGTCCTGCATGAAGAAGGTGCCTATTATGCTTATGTCGTAGAAGACCCTGATGAACCATGGCCTTCCAAAGAGGAACTGAGAGTGGGTACCTATGCGACGGCATGGGTTGCCCTATCCGATGTGCCTATATGGTATGAGATCTGGCGTTTGCTCAATGCCTTCCCTTCCAAGATGGTGACACCGGAGACAAAACAATGAAACAGCAAATCTTGACCTGTGTGTTGTCCCTGTTGGCTTTATCTCCTTACCTTTCAGGCAAAGAGATCTTCAGCGTTGAGCATATTGAGCCTTATCTGGGCAAAGACAATCCCTATGTCTACAC
>JBFEWG010000184.1:0-2483 GCA_041546465.1 Sulfurimonadaceae bacterium | reverse complement strand
TTATCGTCCTCATCAACGATAGCTTCTACTGGACATTCATCAATACATGCTGCACAGTTGATACAAGTATCTCCAATCATTACTGCCATATTATTTCTCCTAATTTAAAATGTTCACGTTACTATATCGAAAAAGTTTTAAGATTCGCAAAAATTGGTGCTTAACTTTTATGCATGAAGCCCTAAGTAACTTTTTATCTCATCCACCCTGTCCGTTTTTTCCCAGGAAAAGAGGTCCTCTTCACGTCCAAAGTGCCCGTAAGAGGCAGTTCGTCGATAAATCGGTTGCAAGAGATGAAGACTCTTTATGATCCCTTTCGGGCTTAGATCAAAAAGCTCTTCAATGCAGGCTTCTATCTTTTTTTCATCAACGACAGACGTTCCCTCTGTATTGACCATAATCGAAACAGGCTGAACCACACCGATAGCATAGGCAATCTGTATCGTTACTTTCTCACACACCCCTGCCGCAACAAGGTTTTTAGCAATATAGCGTGCCGCATAAGCCGCCGAACGATCAACCTTGGTCGGGTCTTTTCCTGAAAACGCGCCACCACCATGCGGGCAAGAGCCCCCATAGGTATCTACAATAATCTTTCGCCCCGTCAAACCGGCATCACCTTGAGGCCCTCCGATAACAAACTTTCCAGTAGGATTGATATGATATTTTACATCACCATTAAGCAGATACTGTGGGATGACAGCTTTGATAACTTCCTCGATCACATCTTCTTTAAGTTGTGACTGCGTTACATCAGGGGCATGCTGGGTTGAGACAACAACCGTATCGACACCGACCGGTTTTCCATCGACATATTTGACTGTCACCTGTGCTTTCCCGTCAGGGCGAAGGTAAGAGATTATTCCGTCTTTTCTAACCTTGGCCAAACGCTGTGTAAGCTGATGGGCAAGATAGATAGGTAATGGCATCAGCGCTTTTGTCTCATTACAGGCATAACCGAACATAAGTCCCTGATCACCTGCCCCGATCTCTCCATCAGCCTGATCCACACCCTGGTTGATATCTGGAGACTGTTCGCCCAGGCCATTGAGTACAGCCGCTGCCCTATAATCAAATCCATAAGTCGCATCCGTATAACCGATCTCACGAATTACATTTCTCGCGATATCCTGAATGGGTGCATAGGCTGTCGTTTTCATCTCACCTGAGATCATACAAAAACCATTAGAAACCATTGTCTCACATGCTACACGTGCATTAGGGTCACGTTCTATAATATAGTCTAAAATCGCATCAGAGATCTGATCTGCCATCTTATCCGGATGTCCTTCCGTTACAGACTCGGAAGTAAATAAATATTCTCGTGTCATCGATAAGTTTCCTTTTTGTTTTTTACACTAATGGGCAACAGCCCATCTTGTTACGTTAACACAGGATCAGACTCGACGTCAGGTCCACACCCCTAGAGTACTTCTTCGTTTCACTCAGGGCGCGTGCAGACAAACTGCACTCATGCTAAATCATTCGGCATTATAGCGCAAACACAGATCTGTAAAGCTTCTGCCTGTTTACTTTAATATATTCTAAATTTAATAAGCTATATTTTTGTGTGATTTAAACTTTAGATTTTTGTGTTAAAATCCCAGCATAAAAATTAAACTTAAGGACAGCTCAATGCTAGTAACTAAAAAGGCCCCAGATTTTACAGCAACTACAGTACTTGGAAACAACGAGATCGTTGATGACTTCAACCTATATGAAAACTTCGGTGAAAACGGTACAGTTTTGTACTTCTACCCACTAGACTTCACTTTCGTATGTCCATCTGAGATCATCGCTTTTGATCACCGTCTGAAAGAGTTCCAAGACCGTGGTATCAATGTAATCGGTGTTTCTATTGATTCACAGTTTTCTCACTTCGCATGGAAAAACACTCCGGTAAACGAAGGTGGAATCGGTCAAATCAAATATCCACTAGTAGCTGACCTTACAAAAGAGATCGCTAAAGCATACGACGTACTACTTGACGGTGGAGTTGCTCTACGTGGTTCATTCCTAATCGATAAAGACGGTACTATCCGTCACGCAGTAATCAACGACCTTCCACTTGGACGTAACATCGATGAGATGATCCGTATGGTTGACGCAATGCTTTTCACTAACGAACATGGTGAAGTATGTGCTGCAGGTTGGAACAAAGGTGACGAAGGTATGAAACCTACAACTGACGGTGTTGCTGAGTATCTTGGTAAACACGAAGGTGACCTATAATCTCTGGCGCTAAACGCCGACACTCCCGTCGCTAAAGCGTAAGTGGGGTGCTTCTTTCGTAAAAGGGTTCAGCCCTTTTACAACCTCTTCTTTTTAATTCCTCACTTTTCTTAATTCTGATATTTTATTTTAAACATAATTCGTCTTTTTGGTGTCTGTCCTTTTTTCTCCGCAAAAAAGAGCGAAAAAGGACAGACACATTAAATAAAATTAAGTAGATAAGTGTAAAAACTATTTAGAGAAAGAAACCT
>JBFEWG010000194.1:0-1635 GCA_041546465.1 Sulfurimonadaceae bacterium | reverse complement strand
TGAATGATGTTGAGAAGAAGATGTTTAAAAAGTCTGTTGACTCGGTACAAAGCCTGATCGACACATTGAACGAAAACAAATTTTTTGAAGAGGAGTAGTAATGGGCTTTAGAACAGAAAAGGACACAATGGGTGAGATCCAGGTACCTGTAGATGCGTACTGGGCAGCTCAAACACAACGTTCAATCCAAAACTTTGCTATTGGTGAAGAGACAATGCCATATGAGATCACTCGTGGTTTTTCTTACCTTAAAAAGGCGGTAGCATTAGTCAATAAAGACCTGGGTAAACTTGATGCGGAAAAAGCGGATGCGATTGCACAGGCTGCCGATGATATGCTTGCAGGAAAACTTGATGGAAACTATCCGTTGGTTGTATGGCAGACAGGTTCAGGTACACAGTCAAACATGAACAACAATGAAGTTCTTGCTAACCGTGCTACTGAGATTTTGGGAGCAGACTTCAGAAAAGAGAAACTTGTCCACCCGAATGATGATGTCAACAAGTCTCAATCTTCAAATGATACTTATCCGACGGCACTTCACGTTGCTGCTATTATCTCTGTCGAAGAGCGTGTTCTTCCGGCGATCGCTAAACTTAAAGGGACACTTCAAGCCAAAAGCGAAGCATTTAAAGATATCGTCAAGATCGGTCGTACACACCTTCAAGATGCAACACCGCTTACACTTGGTCAAGAGATCAGTGGGTGGGTTGAGATGCTTAACAAATCTGAAAAGATGATCAAAGACTCTTTGGATGCGGTACGTGAGCTTGCACTTGGTGGTACAGCAGTTGGTACTGGTCTTAACGCTCACCCTGAGCTTGGCGAAAGAGTGGCTAAGAAACTGTCTGAACTGACAGGACATGACTTTGTAACGGCACCAAACAAATTCCATGCACTGACATCTCATGATGCATTAGTCTTTACACATGGTGCGTTAAAAGCATTAGCTGCAGATATGATGAAGATCGCCAATGATGTACGTTGGCTGGCTTCAGGTCCACGTTGTGGTCTGGGCGAAATAGAGATTCCGGCAAATGAACCAGGTTCATCAATCATGCCGGGTAAGGTCAATCCTACTCAATCTGAAGCAGTAACGATGGTGACATGTCAAGTCTTCGGAAACGATGTTGCAATCGCAATGGGTGCAAGTCAGGGTAACTTTGAGCTTAATGTGTTCAAACCAGTGATCGCGTATAACTTCTTACAGTCATGCCGTATCCTTGCAGATTCTATCGTTTCATTTAATGATAATGCTGCAACTGGTATAATGCCGGTCGAAGCAAAAATCGATCATTTCCTACATGACTCATTGATGTTGGTTACAGCACTTAATCCGCATATCGGTTATGACAATGCAGCTAAGATCGCTAAGACAGCACATGCAAACAAATCTACCCTGAAAGAGACAGCAATTGAGCTTGGTCTGTTAACGGCGGAAGAGTTTGATAAATACGTAGTACCTGAGGACATGATTGCTCCTAAGGCATAATGCCAAAGCAATTGACTTTTAACTTTAACAAGGAATATAAAGAATGAACGTTCATGAATATCAAGCAAAACAGATTTTCAAAAAATACGGCGTACCTACACCAAAGGGTATAATGGCTGAAAGCGTTGAAGACGCAGTTAAAG
>JBFEWG010000097.1:0-7907 GCA_041546465.1 Sulfurimonadaceae bacterium | reverse complement strand
TATCAAGCTGTGCGGTTTCGACATAGCTTGATCCTTTGGAGATCTTTTCGATGTCCTGGTCGAGTTGGCTTGCTTTGAAGACTTGCAGTGTGTCTGACTCAAAGGTTTCCTGTAACGCTTTAGTCAGCTTTTCTTTTGCCAGTTTTTCATCATCACTGATCTGAAAGATAGTGATTTGGTTGTTCTCAAAGTCGATCGTATGTTTCATCTGCAGGTCTTTGGAGTAGGTGACCAGTCTCTTCTCGTTGCCAAGGTCACCTTCCGGCCAGTAGGCTTTTACTCGTTTTCTGTATGAAGCAATCGCTTCCTGCTCTTTTCTCAGATGTGATTTAAAGGCTTCGTTTTCTGCTTTTTTAAAGTCGATAAAACTTCTCTTCTCTTTTTTGAAGTTCTGGTCCTGTCTTTTTTTATACTGTTCAAAGCTGTCTTGGGCACTTAGTAGAGAAGTACACAAGAGTAGGATCAGTCTGCCACTAACCATACGTATATCTCTTTTGTAACCGGATGTGTCCATACCTCTTGGATATGTGCCTGTATTGTCTCGTTTGAACTGTTCTGTACCGTGTAAATCTCAGCTGAAGAGCTAGTCTGGATACCTTCGCGTCTTTCATTGCGTTTAATAGTGCTTTCTACCTGTACACCGCTTTGCTGGGCAAGCTCATCGAGTGCTCTTGATATGGCAAGGCGGCGTTGGGCACTTTTGCCTTTGAAGTGCTCTTTGGCACTTCCAACGGCACCTACTTTTCCCTCAAGAGAGGGTTGCAGGACCCAGGCAGGTTCTTCAATAAGGATGGGTTTTATACTCCTGTTCTGGCAGGCGGTGAATATGACGGGAATAAGCAGAATAAAAAGGAGAACTCTATACATTAATCAAACCTGGATATCTAAAAATAAAGACAGAGTCTTTTTATGTGTTTATTTCTGGATATTGAGTGGTAAAGCAGAATATCTGCTTTACTCTTTTCGGATCAATCCGTTGGGAACTCTTTTTCGAGCGCTTCAAGTGCATTTTTTGCCTGAAACTGCTGCCAAAGTGCATTGTCATTCTTGTAAGATGATTTGACCTGGTTTTTGACTTCCTGGTTAAGGCTCTCTTCACTGACACCGACAAGAAGATAAATAGATTTTGTTGATGGGTTTTGCCAGTATTTCATCTGTTTTGAACCGTTTAGTGTGACTTTGGCTACCTGTTTGGAAACCTGTGTCGATACTTTATCAGCTACTTCATCTCCACCTACACCCGTTGAACGTGTAAATGTTTCGACTTTGTCTTTGACCAGTGTCTGGATCTGTTGTGCCAGATTAGAACGTCCGTTAGCAAGGGCTTCCCGACGAGAAAAACCTTGGCCCAGTTTACTCAGTGGAGCAGATCCTACCGCTGTTATAGCACCATCAAGGCCGGAGTTGCCACACGTCCATTCCGGAGCAAGTTGTCCGTCGATACGGCAGCGAAAATCAGCTTCTTCTTCAGCCGGAGAAGGTTGTTTGTCGCCACAGCCTGTAAATGTCGCGACCAGTGCAGTCGCTAAAAAGATTGAACCAAGTGTTTTCTTCATATAGAATCCTTCATGATATTGTTTGCATGAGACTATTGTAGCGAATTATTTTTAAGAACTAATGATAATTTATGATTTTATATTATCGCAAATAGCCATTATAGGCCTTGGTGAAATCATTTAAATAATCACCGAACTCTTTTGAATAACGGGCTTTGACATAATCACCGAGTTTGATCTCCTGTGTCTGCTCTTCGATAATGATCCAGGCTCTGTGCTCGCTAAGTTTGTTTGAGACTATACCGTCGGCGATTTTTATGCTTTGTACCTCCTGTTCTTCGGTAAAGGGATTGATACTGCTGTGCACACTGAAAATCTCGACATCCTCACCGGTTTCCAAGCCATCGGCACTACCGATACTGACATAGACAATGGTCATATCCCCGTCGCTTCGTTGCTCCATGATATAACCCTTGGGTGCAAGAAAGTTTTTGAAGGCATGACGGGTTGAATGTATTGCATCACGGCCGGCTTTGTTGATCATGCCTACCATGTCTAAAGGGCGGTGGTTATTTCCGTAGAAACGGCTGTCTTCCTGACGGCTGGTATTGTCTGAAAACTCAATTGTCTTGAGCACTTTCATCGAGGGAATGGCATAGATCTTCAATATTCCGCTGACGGAGGCTGTATAGTTATAATGTGCGGGGATAACATAGACCTTTCCTTCTTTATCAGTCCAGCGCTGTGTCTGTGTGAAGCGGGAAGTAAACTGGGCATTTGAGAGACTGCCTGAAATGGCATATTTAGCCACAGAAAGTTCGATCTCGCTCATCTGTGAGCTTTCATCGAGTTCGCTTAAGCGGATCTCGTTCTCAAACTTTTGAGCAATAGTCCGGTCTAATACTTCTACAGTACCGCTTTGACTGAGTTCGCGTTCCAGTTCGACAAGAAGGGATTGTCCTAGGTTCGCTTCCTGGGCAAGTCGAAAGTTGCTGTCATCGATACGTGTGAGCACGACTTTTGTTTTACCGCTTTGGACCTCTTCTTTGCTGGGCATGAAAGCCGATTCTTCCATAGGTATAGGGGCAAAGGCTTCAATAGAATCGATGGTCGCACCACACCCGCTGAACAAAAACAAAAGAATACTAAGAGATAGGAAGTGTTTGAACATACTGATTCTCCTGAGTTATTTTATTCCCAAGAGGGTATAGATACCCTCTTCATCGATCTTTTTGGATAAAGCTTGTGCTGCATTGGCTTTAGCTTTTTCATAATCATATCTGGATTTTCCACTAAGATTGAAAGAGCTCGTTGCGATCGTCTTCTCTCTGGCATCTTTGGTGGAGAAGGAGAGACGTGCTTTGGCGATCTTAAAGCCATAGATCTCATCAAGTTGAAAATCGTTTTTTATGTGAATGTTGGTCTCGGCTCTGTTTGATACAGTCTTGATACCTGCTTTATTCAAGCCTTCTTTGAGTGTGTCGATGAAAACACTGGCCTGTTTATCGGCACTGACAAAGACTCTTATCGTGTTGAGAGTATCATGTTTAGCCTGTTTGATATCGGAAGCCTGTTTAAAATAAGGGCTC
Source organism: Sulfurimonadaceae bacterium (assembly GCA_041546465.1). Lineage (GTDB taxonomy): Bacteria > Campylobacterota > Campylobacteria > Campylobacterales > Sulfurimonadaceae. The sequence goes on along the minus strand of JBFEWG010000097.1, from coordinate 4,822 downwards.
GTGTCAAAATCGGCGTTGATCGTCTTGCTTAGTAAGGCCATTGATTGCAGTTTTTGTGTTTTGGCAATCTGTTTGGAGTATAAGAGGGCTTTTTGTAGAGGGGATTGACGGGATATCTCTTTTTGTTCTTGTGACAGTTCTTGAGAGAAACGATTGAGCTTCTCTTTTTGTTGTTGAAAGAGTCGTGCACGCGAGACTTCGACAAGGAGAAGCACTCTGTCTGATATTACCTGGTTTTGAATGATTCGATAATCGCTGAACTCGATCTCTTTGACCTGGGCTTTTATGGTGTTCAATGCGGAATGGTAGGCCTTTTCACTTCCGTTAAAGCTTTGTGTCGATTCACTCTTTTTAAACTCTGAACTGACAGTTGTAGAGAGTGAAGCGGCAATCGCGTTAAGCGCAGAAGTCTTCGCCTCATCGAGATTACGGCCATCACCTACACCGTAGAGTGAGGCACCGTTATTGGCAGGAGGAGCAAGATACCAGGAAGGATAGGATATGACTTGGGGTGCTTTACTGCCTCCGCAGGCTGCAAAGAACAAGATAGTGACAAGGGAATACAGGTATTTCATCATGTGTATTAGACCTCTAGCTGTTTGGTTGGATTGTCGGGCAGACTCTCGATATAGACAGACTGCGAAGGGAAAGCAAAACTTGCCCGGTTTTCTTCGACAACCTTCATGATGGCCAGGTTGATACGCTCCCTGATCATAAGGTACTCCTGCCAATTGGTTGTATTGGTAAAAAAGTAGCAAAAAATCCCGAGGGCAGAGTCCTGGAAATCCGTGAAATTGACAAGTATTGTCGTATCGTTGATATCGGGATCGTTTTGCAGCATACTACGAATCTGCTCGAGGATGTTTTGCATCTGCATGGAATTGGTATCGTAGGTTAGGCCGATTGTCATCTTGATACGGCGCATGGTCATACGGGACCAGTTGGTGATAGGACTGTTGGCCAGTGTCGCATTCGGTACTGCGACGAGTGCTTTGGCAAAGGTGCGCACACGCGTCGATCGGATGCCAATACTTTCAACGGTTCCTTCAACGTCAGGTGTCTGTATCCAATCGCCTACATCAAAAGGTTTGTCAGAGAAGATGACAAGCGAACCGAAGAGGTTGGCTGCCGTGTCTTTTGCTGCCAGGGCAAAAGCAAGACCACCCAGACCCAAAGAGGCGAGAAAGCCGGTGAAGTTATAACCCCACTCCTGAACGATGATAATAAAACCCATGATGACAAGAAAAAACTTGGCGACCTTGACTAAAAACAGAGCCAGGTCGGCACTGAAACGACTGGCGACTTTGCCGTCAAACTCGTGTAGAAAATCACTGAAGATATTGACAATACGGTAAAGTGCCCAGAAAAGAGTCAGGGCATACATCGAACGGAAAAAATGACGGGTAAAATCTGTCAGTGTCTCGGGAAGTGTCAAGGTGAAGAGCATGGCATAAAGACCCAGTAACATGACGACCAGGCGCACAGGAGGCTCAATGGCGGTGACAATGGCATCGTCCAAGGTGTTTTTGGTCCGTTTTGTCAGTCTGTGAAAAAGAGAGATGACAAGATGAGCCATAGGACGACGCAAAAAGATAAAGAAGAGAAGGATGCCAGAGGATATCAACCACTGTGAAAGGGTGTTTCCTAAATAGTTCTGTTCCAGTAGATCTGTGATATCCTGCATAAATTCTCCAAAAATGTTTAAATCATTTTAACACAATAAATAAGAAAGTTCCGTTACAATCGTGTTTATGATTTATTATAGTTATGAAGAGTTTGTAAACGATACAAAAAAGTTGGTGGCTGAGTCAAAAGGCTTTAAGGCGGACACCCTTATCGCGATTGCACGTGGGGGTATGACATTGGGGCATGCCTTTGCCAATGCCGTAGACAACAGGCGTCTGTTTACGATCAATTCCATCTTGTATGAAAAAGAGGAAAAAGGAGATCATTGCGAGGTCTTTAATATCCCTGATCTTAAGGATGCAAAAAAGGTCCTGGTCCTTGATGACATCGTTGACAGCGGTGAGACGATGAAAGCGGTATTGGAGATATTGAAAGCAACATATCCGGATGTCGAGTTTAAAATAGCTTCGTTGTTTTATAAGCCATCAGCTGTTCTACAGCCTGATTTCACTGTTCATGAGGCCAAGGAATGGATCGGCTTCTTTTGGGAAAAAGATTTTGAGTCAGATTAAAGAGAATCTGCAATCTTATTCGCATGTCATAAAAGGGATGTTCACGATCTTTCGTGTCATAGCCTTTGAAAAGTTTACTGCCGTGTTTTTCTTTTTTTACTTGATATCTGTTTTGAGTATAGGCTTTATCTTATCAGCAATTCACTGGAGTGCGGCAGTGGTCACTGTCTTGCTCGGAGCTGCTCTGTTTCTGAAGATACTGCGAAATTTTCAGTTTTTGAAACGTGCATTGATCCGTAAGGGAGACAGGATCGAATATGCAGATCCTCAGGCCGCCGAGGCGATGCAGGCCTTCAAAAAAGCTGTCGTACTTTTAAAGATGCGTCCTGATGAGGTGAAGAAGACAAAGCTGATCACACCAGACTTGATGGAAGGCAACCGGCATTTCTACCTGGTCGAATCCGATAAAAAACCATCTGTCATCGCGTATGACTGGATCATCGGTATCTCGCCTGAGATATTAGAAGCTGACGAAGAAGACTAAAGTCTCTCAAGCGCAGAAAGCGCGAAGAAGCTTAGCCCTAAAAAAAGCAGGGATGAGATAAAGATCAGCGCGGTGATATCTTTGGGTCGGCATTCATAGAGTGAGCCCAAATTGACATTGGCGACGGCAAGCGGCATAAAGAGTTCCATCAGGATGATCCCTTTGATCATCGTCGAAAGCGGAGTGAACTGCAGGATGAAAAATGCCAGTGAGGGAAGTAAGAGAAACTTGACGACATTGACATGGGTAATGAGCCTCAGGTTCAGGTGTTCCAGTTTAACGCTGTAAAAATACATACCCAGGATGATGAGCTGCAAGACCATACTGGCATACGCACCCATTCCCAAAGCATTCATGATCTCTACAGGCAGTTCGACTTTAAAGAAATTAAGGCTCAGAGCCAGAATGGCAAACCATAGGGGCGGAAGTTTAAAAATATTACGCACAGACTCTTTCATCGAGAAGTTTCCACGTGAGTAAAAATAGACCCCCAAAGTGTAGACGACAAAGACATTGGTCAGATTGATCAGTGTTGTATAGGGAATACTTTCTTCGCCAAAAACAGCGATTCCTATAGGGATCCCAAGGTTCCCGGTATTTCCGATAAGAGCGGAGACGGTAGCGATGGAACGTTCTTTCGGGTCAGTAAAAAGCCGGCGTGCTAAAAAGAAGGTCAAAGTCAGAATAATGGCGACGATGATGATATAGATCAAAGGTGCGAGTAGGAACTCTGCATCGATTGGACGTTTGAGCAGTCCCCAAAAGCTCAAAAAAGCCTGCAGAAAATAGACGGAAAGCAGGTTAAACGATTTTTCATCGATCCGCTCTTTAAAAAAGTGTTTGGCACTGTAGCCCACAAGAATAAAAATATAGATTGCAGCGATGGCCAGGAACAAATTACCCAAAAATAATCCTAAAAAAAGTATGTCTTGTCATTGTGTGATGAAAGACACAATCTTAGCAAAAATAGTGTAAGATAAACCCATGATTACCAGACTCTCTAAAAAATTAGCATCATTCTCTTTCTTGTTCCTGGCCATTGCATTTATCGCATTGACCTTTTTTAATGCCTATGATCCGACACGTTCGATGACGACAACGCTTTTTCTTGTCTTGACACTTGTCTTGTATTATCCGCTGCGCCTGATCATTACCAATAAAAAGCTTTCGATGACCTATCATACATTGATCCAAGATGCAGATGCTTCACGTTTGATAATGTTTTATATCAAGCTGCCTCTGTATATCATCGGGATACCTCTTTTGGGTGGGGCGTTCTTTTTGCTTTTTATCAAAGCCTCTGTTCTTTTCAGTATGAATGCACGTCTGATCATTGTGAGTCTGGGTGCCTTTGTCGTAGTCTTTCTCTTTTGGACATTTTTGGGGAACAAGCTCTTGGAAAGCCGTGACAGTATTGCGCGACTTTATGTCAAGAACAGGCTGGATCAAAAAATCGGTTATCATGTTTTGCTCTTTATGACTTTCTTCTCTCTGACAACGGATCTAATTGAGTCGCTTATCATCACTTTGCTCTTCTCGTTTTTGATCTTTGATATTCTTTTTGCCCTGCATGAAAAAGTCAACTTGAGACGACTATTCAAGGATAGGGCACTGCTGCTGTTTTTTAAGCTTTTGGTGTTTGTGCTGGTAAGTCTGCTGAGTTATAAGTACCTGGGAGAACTGGCCAAGAGTGAGCTTGACAAACTGATCTTATGGGTCGATCCGAGTATCAGTGTCGTCGTGGTTTATCTCTTTTTATATATGATCTCGGGAGTGGGAAATTATGTGCAGTTGAACTTGTTGATATCCTATTTGGTCAAGACACCAAAACGCCAGTTTGCGATTGTGTGGACGATGATGGGTGTCTTGTACCTGGGGCTGACTGTCATGCACCTGGAGTTTGATCATTTTAATCAGATGAAAGTAAAGATTGAGCATTATAAGACAAGGTTGAGGTAAACAGACTTACTGTCTGTGTTTTTTGATCACCTCATAAGCATCATTGATCTCTTGGATCTTGCGTGTCGCATCTTCAATATAGTGCTCGTCAGCACCTTGAGCCTGAATGATGTCAGGGTGGTGTTTTTTGACCAGTTCACGATACTTTTTCTTGATAGTCTTTAGATCATCGGAAGCAGAG
>JBFEWG010000083.1:0-8838 GCA_041546465.1 Sulfurimonadaceae bacterium | reverse complement strand
TAACATTCGCATAAAGAACACCTTCATAGAGATTTCTATGAAAATGATCCAAGGAATCAAGCTAATGCCAAGTCAAAAAAAACTATCTATCAACGCCATTAAAAAAGCCAAGAACGAACGGCTTCTTACCATGATAACTGCTTATGATGCCCTTTTTGCAACCCTCTTCGAAGAGAGTGCCGACATCATACTCGTTGGTGATAGTCTCAACATGAGTTTCAATGGGAAGCCTGACACCTTGAGTGCTACACTCGATCAGATGATCTATCACACCAACGCCGTTTGCCGCGGTGCGCAAAACACTTTTGTGATCTGCGATATGCCTTTTGGAACATACAACAATGCCGAAGAAGCCCTGAAAAATGCTATTCGTGTCTATCAAGAGTCTCCTGCCGATGCCGTCAAAATAGAAGGTGGAAAAGACAAAGCCTCTTTAATCAAGCGGTTGAGTGATAACGGTATCGCCGTATGCGGTCATATCGGACTGCTTCCTCAGTCAGTCAGGGGTGAAGGCGGCTATGTCGTTCGCGGGAAGACACCTGTTGATATCGAGCTTCTGATCGAAGATGCCGAAGCCGTCGAAGATGCCGGTGCTTTTTGTATCGTTGTCGAAGGAGTTAAAGCCGAAGGTGCTGCTCTTATTTCCCAGGCTGTCAATGTCCCTGTCATCGGTATCGGTGCAGGCTGCGGTGTCGATGGACAGGTCTTGGTCTTCTCAGATATGCTGGGACTTTTTGAAGCATTCACACCAAAGTTTGTCAAAAAATACATGGATGGGGCTACTCTTGTCAAAGAAGCTGTTGCTCAATATAAATCCGAAGTCGAAACAAAAGATTTTCCTGCCAAGGAACACACTTATTAATGGAGAGAATTGTTGAGATCGAGAAATTCACCTCCGAGAGTGAACTTGAAAAAACATTAAGACCGGATTCATGGGACGACTATATCGGTCAAGATCAACTCAAGAAAAACCTCAGTGTCTTTATCGAAGCCAGCAAAAAACGTGATGAGTCACTTGACCATGTCCTCTTTTACGGACCCCCGGGGCTCGGAAAGACAACACTGGGTCTGATCATCGCCAATGAGATGAATGCCAATATCAAGGTCACGGCTGCTCCAATGATAGAAAAGAGCGGTGATCTTGCCGCGATCCTGACAAACCTTGAAGAGGGTGACATCCTGTTTATCGATGAGATACACCGTCTTTCCTCATCCGTAGAAGAGATTCTCTATCCTGCGATGGAAGACTTCAGACTTGATATCATCATCGGCTCCGGTCCCGCGGCACAGACCGTCAAAATCGATCTTCCGAAGTTTACACTCATCGGTGCGACAACACGCGCAGGTATGCTTTCAAACCCTCTGCGTGACCGCTTTGGAATGAACTTCAGACTGCAGTTTTACAATCCGAATGAGCTGGCGACTATCTTGATCAAGGCTTCCGAAAAGCTTGACAAGCCCATTGATAAAGAGGCAGCACTTGAAATCTCCCGCCGAAGCCGCGGGACACCACGTATTGCTCTACGGCTTTTACGCCGCGTTCGAGACTTCGCCGAAGTAGCAGACGAACTTTCCATCCTTTTGGAGCGAACCCAATATGCATTGAACGAACTCGGTATCAATGACAATGGTTTTGATGAGATGGACATACGACTCCTGCAGCTCCTGATCGATGCCAAAGGCAAAGCGATGGGACTAAGTACTATTGCGGCAGCCTTGAGCGAAGACGAAGGTACTATCGAGGATGTCTTCGAACCCTACCTGCTGGCAAACGGTTATCTTGAGCGAACCGCAAGAGGCCGGGTTGCGACACAAAAGACCTATGAGGCTTTGAAATTTAAACCGCCTCAAAACGACACACTATTTTAGAGGAAAGATATGATTCGTCCACAACACTTTCTACTTATGCTTTTTGTCTTTGCCCTGTACTGGATGTACCAACTTTATAATGCCTACTGGATGCCTATCCTTATCGGCTCACTGCTTGCAATCTCGACAGCCAAGATTCAAAAAAAGCTCTTTGAACTGTTTAACAATGACTTTGTTGCTGCCCTGCTTTCAAGCATCCTGCTTGCCATGTTGCTTTTTGCCCCGCTTGGCTATTTCTTGACGACACTGACGATCAAGCTTCACGGTGTTAATATCGACACCTTCAAACTTGTCTATGTGAAAGTCCATGGCTGGATAGAAAACCTTCCTGACTCACTCTCGTTTTTACAGATACAGCTTAAAGCACTGATTGATTACAACAACCTGACCACCTTTGCCGGGGATTCGCTTAGTGTCGCTGCCAGTGTCGGAAAATATAGTGCATCCTTTCTCAAAGATGCATTTTTGATCATCGTCTTTTACTTTTTTGCCCACTACTACGGCAAGACGATCATGCACTACCTGATCAAGATCATCCGTCTACCACAACAGGACACTACCCTGCTGAGCCTAGAAGTCTCTAATGTCATGAGTGTCGTCTTTTACTCGATCATCGCCACGGCCACTTTGGAAGGTGCCCTCTTTGGTGTGATGATCAGTATCATCGGTTACAACGGTCTTCTCTTCGGAATCATGTACGGTTTTGCCTCCTTGATCCCGATAGTGGGGGGAGCCTTGATGTGGGTACCCTTCATGGTCTATGAACTGGCACTCGGCCATACTGGAAATGCCCTTGTCATCTCTTTGTACTCCATCATCATTATCTCCATCATCGCCGATACCTTTGTCAAACCAATGATCATCAAATATGTCGATCTTAACTTCATCAAGTCCGGTACAAAGATCAACGAGCTCCTTATCTTTTTCTCTATCTTGGCTGGTTTGACTGCTTTCGGGTTTTGGGGCATGATCCTAGGACCGGCGATCACCTCTTTCTTCATGGCCCTGCTTAAGCTCTATGAGATGCGAGAAGAGAACTCGCTTACCTCAGATACCTAGGTAACACTGCGCTAACACATGATAAGGTATACTACTCTTACATTAAACAATGGAGTATACCAATGAACAAGATCTTAATCATTGTCCTTGGGCTTATAACAACAGTGACACTTTCAGCGGCCAAAGGTGGCGGCCAAGGCGGAGCAGGAGGTTCTCAAAACGGATCCTTCAAGTCCGGTTCAACTAAACAGAACAAAAATAAATATGACTACGAGTACAAACATCAGAACAAGTCAGGTCAGGGAAGCGGTAAAGGATCAAAGCAGCAACAGAACAAAAGCCAGTACCAGTATCAATTCGAACATCAGAACAAGATAGGTGGACAAGGCAGTGGTACCAAACAACAGAGCAAGACCAAAACACAGACAAAAGACGGCCAATAGGCCCTATTCAGATAGGTCACATCGGTCTATCTGAAACAGATAAACCTGCAAAATTATTTCAGCATAAGGTTCGAGGAAATTTCTTCTTCGAAAGATAATAAAGTCCACCTAAAGAGATTCCAATCATCGGTAGTGAGAGCAGCTGTCCCTGCGTCATCCACTCTCCGTAGATATAACCTATCTGTACATCCGGAGCCCTGTAAAACTCTGCAATAAAACGTGCGAGTCCATATAGCGCTCCATAAGCAAGGGTCAAACCTCCCGCAAAACTTACACGCTTACGTATCAAATAGATGATCACAGCAACAAGAACACCTTCCAATAATGCTTCATACAACTGAGAAGGATGACGCAGAACCCCGTCCACATAGATCCCCCAGGATACATCGGTTGTACGTCCGATAAGTTCCTGATTAAGAAAGTTGCCTATGCGTCCGAAGATATAGCCCACCGGTACAGCGATCGCGACAATATCCATCAAAAACCAGAAAGAATAGTTGTTCTTGCGGGCAAAGAGGTAAGAACCGAGCAGGAAACCTATCAATGCCCCATGATAACTCATACCACGAATGCCTACGAACTCTCCATTGACATTAAAAGGATTAAATATCTGCCATGGATGACTTAGATAGTAGAGTGTATCCGGATCATAAAAAAGGATATAGCCTAAACGTGCACCCAGTATGACACCCACTTCGATCCAGATAAAGTAGTCATCCAAAACAGACTTTTCAATAGCGAGTCTGTCTTTTGTCACGATCCATTTAGCCATGAATAATGCAGATAGAAGAGCCAGTACATACATGATCCCGTACCAATGTACTTTAAGACCAAAAAGTCCAAACGCTACGGGGTCAAACTGCTCATAGATATGATTCCAAAACTCCATCAGCTCTCTTTAGGCTTCTCTAGTGCATCAGCTATCAGTTCGATCGGGTTTTTGAAAAGGGTGTCGACATTACCTTCAAACATCGCATTGGTCAACTGCATACGGCATGCTGAACACTCTGATGAGACATACTCCGCCTGCGTCGCTTTGATCATTGCTGCCTTTGGCTTTCCAGCAGCTTGTGCAAACTTGAACTTCTCCGTCTGCATGGTCACCCCACCGAATCCGCAACATTGGTTCGGATCACTCATCTCGACAAGATTGTAGTTATCTTTGAGCAGGTTACGTGGTTCCTGGAAGATCCCCTGCATCTTTTTTGCATGGCATGGGTCATGATAGGTGATACGCACATCATTTCTTCCACGTTCCTGCAGGACATCATGGATATTCGTCTCTTTTTCAAGCCACTCCGTCGCCATATAGATCTTGCTTTTGAGCTTGCTAGCGCGTTCATACCACTCAGGCTGGTCATGGAAATAGTGTTCATAATCGATCTTTATCATCGCTGAACAGGTTGCTTCAGGGATGATGATCGCTTCAACATCATCGATAAATGTCTCAAAATACTCGATATTCTCTTTTGCCAGGGCATCAACCGTATTAAAGTCTCCCGTAAAATATGCCGGTGCAGAGCAGCACTTCTGACCCTTTGCCAAAAAGGCATTGATCTTAAGTTCCTGAAGAACCTTTATCAGGGAGTCACCGATATTGGTGTAGTTGTAGTTCGCGAGACAACCGATAAAGATAGCCACTTTTCTCTCACCGCCATTATCAATGTTCTCAGGGTACTTATTTAGAAACGAGGTCTTGCTCATCGCCGGAAGCAGCCTGTCTTTCTTGATGATAGGCAGAGAGAAACGCGGTAATAATGAGGACTGCTCTTCTTTGATCTTGAAGCCGCAGGTCTGAAAGACATACCCCAGCTTGAACATAATATCCATGATCGTTCGGTGTCTTAGCAGATAAAAGAAAACACGCTTAAACCAGGCAATACCGAACTTGTCAGCAATATCAGAACGGACCTGTTCGATGACCATATCGGTCGGAAGTGATTTTGGACATACCTCTACACAGGCAGTACATAGGAAACAGCTCTCGAATATATCCTTGGCGTTCTTGTCCAGTTCAAGATTGCCCTTCTGATATGCACCTAGCAGGTCCAGAAACCCCCTTGGGCTCGTCACCTCATCGGCATTGACATTATGAATCGTACATACAGGCACACACTTCGCACATTTGACACAGGGATCTGTAAATTCTGCAAAATTAAATATCTCTTCTGCGGTTTTTGCTTTACTCATCTTCTATTAAACTCTTTCACTGATTTATACGGTTTTTGAAAAGGTCTTCGCACTGCTCGTGTGTGCTTTCATATAAGCATCAAACGGCATGACGATATTTCGTATCAACATCGTCCCTGTCGGTGAGACTTCGATCTTTTCATCACTGATACTGACCAGGCCAGCTTCTTCAAACTCTTTAAGTGCTTTCAACTCATCTGAAAAATAGGCTTTAAAACTGAAATCGTATAATGACTCAAAACGCTTGATATCTAGCTTGAAGTTACTCATTAGTTCCATAATCACAAATTGACGTATTCTATCATCCTCATTCAATACGATACCACGCTCAAAAGGAAGCCTGCCTGCATCAATAGCGGCTTCATAATCATGCATCTCTTTATAGTTCTGGGCATAATAGTCCACCCCTTCACCGATCGACGTAATACCGATACCGATCAGGTCAGCTCCCCCTTTGGTCGTATACCCCTGAAAGTTCCTGTGCAGTTCACCTTTGTCGATGGCAAGGAAAAGCTCATCCTCAGGTTTGGCAAAGTGATCCATCCCGATCATTTTATAGCCGTTCTCCTGAAAGAAGTCAATGGTATATTTCAGGATATTCAGCTTGACATCCGGCCGAGGAAGTGTCGTCTCATCTATCTTACGCATGGTCTTCTTTAGCCACGGGACATGTGCGTAGTTAAAGACAGCCAAACGGTCAGGGTCAAGCGTCAGTGTCAGTTCCAGTGTCTTTTTAAATGTCTCAAAGGTCTGAAAAGGCAGTCCATAGATCAGATCGACATTAATACTCTCTATGCCGTATTTGCGTGCCAAGTCGACAGCGTTTTTCGTGATGTCATAAGGCTGGATCCGGTGTACAGCTTCTTGTACCTTCTCATCAAAGTCCTGTTGTCCAAAACTGACCCGATTGAAACCATTCTCGACCATCAGTTTCATCTGCGGCTCGTCTAAGAAACGCGGATCTATCTCACAAGAGACTTCGGCATCTTCAAGGAAGTTTGGAAAGGTCTCTTTGATCTTTGCAATGATACGTCCCAGCTGTTCCGCCGAGAAAAATGTCGGTGTACCCCCGCCAAAATGCAGCTGCATCACCTTGCGGGAAGTATCAAGATGTTCTTTTAGGATATCCATCTCTCTGAAAAGATAGTCGATATATCGCTCTTTCTTCTCTTCTTTGGACGTAAAGACGACATTACAACCGCAAAAATAACAAGCCGAACGACAGAAAGGAAGATGAAAGTAGAGTGATAGTGGACGTGAGCTGTCTTGGTTTTCAAGTTTATTGATATAGGTATCATAAGCGAATGCATCTGAAAACTCTATAGCAGTAGGATACGAAGTATACCTCGGTCCCGGTTTAGAATATTTTATGTATTTTTCAAAATCCAACATCATGCATCCATTATCTTTTTTATAATAATCGATTATGCCAAAACCGTACTAAAAAAGAGTTAAAACAAGCCCCTGTACTTCCTGCAAATAAAGCTTTAACGATATTTTTGCTATACTCCCCCTACTTTTTTTCAGATTTATACGCGATAGGAATTTCATGATAGATATCAAACTTTTACACAAAGACTTTGATGCGGTTGCAGATATGCTCAAACGCCGTAATATAGATACAATGCTACTTGAGGAGCTTCGTTCTGTTCACCAGGTCGTCAAAAGCATCAAGCAGGAGCTTGAAGCGGCACAAGCGCTACAGAACGAGAAATCAAAGCTTTTCGGTGTATATAAAAAAGAGGGACGCGATATCGACGAACTCAAAGCAGAAGTCGATGCCAACAAGGCAGTCATCTCAGAGAAACAGGACATCTATCGTGTAGAAGAAGAGAAACTGAACACTATCTTGAGTGCGATCACCAATATTCCCGACGAGGATGTTCCTGTCGGTGCAGATGAAGATGACAATGTCGAGATCAAAAGAGTCCTCGAACCAAAAGTATTTGACTTCACGCCAAAAGAGCACTGGGATCTTGCCAAAGACAATCAATGGATAGACTTTGAAAGAGGCGTCAAACTTGCAAAAAGCCGCTTCTCTGTAATGCAGGGAATGGGCGCAAAAATAGAGCGTGCCTTGGTAAACTTTATGCTCGACTTCAATGCTGAACGCGGATTTGAAGAGGTCTCTGTCCCGGTCATCACTAATGCTGAGTGCCTCAGAGGTACCGGACAGCTTCCTAAGTTTGAGGAGGACCTTTACAAGATTGATGGTGAAGAGCTCTTTTTGATTCCAACAGCTGAAGTGCCCGTCACAAACCTCTACCAGGATGAGATCATCCCGGTTGAGCAACTCCCTTTGAAGATGACAGCCTATACCCAATGCTTTAGAAAAGAAGCCGGTTCTGCCGGACGTGACACACGCGGTATCATCCGTCAACACCAATTCCCAAAAGTCGAACTTGTCGCGATAAGTTCACCAGAACATAGTAACAAAGTCTTCGATGAGATGGTAGCCTGTGCTTCCGATATGCTTGAGGCACTTGGTCTTCCTTTCCGACAGATGCAGTTATGTACCGGTGATATGGGTTTCTCAGCAGCTAGAACCATCGACCTTGAAGTCTGGCTTCCGGGTCAGAACTGCTACCGTGAGATCTCTTCTATCTCCAATACCAGAGACTTCCAGGCACGACGTGCAAAGATCCGTTACAAAGAAGGAAAGAAAAACGCTTTGGTCCATACGCTAAACGGTTCATCTCTCGCAGTTGGACGTACGATCGTCGCCATTATGGAAAACTATCAGAATGAAGATGGAAGTATTACAATTCCTGAAGTCTTGAAGCCTTATCTACGTTAAAACTCTTCACTAGATAGTACGCTAAATACCATCTAGTGGAGTTTCTGATTTTCTATCTTTTTACAATATAACAACCTCATATTTTTAATAGATCATTTCGCAATTTGTTTAGAAAAACCTGAGATATTTAACCATGAAAATTTCATAATATTACCCAATAATAGATTTGATACAATCCGCAGCTTAATTAAAGGAAAACATCATGATAAAAACGAAAAACCGCTGGTTTATGGCTGTCGCTGCTATGGCCATTCATATGTGTATTGGCTCCGTCTATGCCTGGAGTGTCTACGTCAAACCCATACAATCAACAATGGGCTGGACCCTCACTGATGTAACAATCACCTTTTCGATTGCCATCTTTTTTCTTGGACTATCTGCTGCACTCATGGGAAAATTCGTAGAACATAAAGGACCAAAAGCTGCAGCAACACTGGCTGCATTATTATTTGGTGCGGGAACTATGGGTTCAGGAGTGGCTATAGCACTTGAGTCAAAAGTATTGCTCTATCTTACCTATGGTGTCTTGGGTGGTGCAGG
>JBFEWG010000170.1:0-3423 GCA_041546465.1 Sulfurimonadaceae bacterium | reverse complement strand
TTTGAAAAGACAGAATTGAAACTCTTTGCATCAGAAAACCCCGAAGCACTTAGACGTGTCGCCAAAAAATGGCTGGAGCTTTAAAGAGCGTTCCTTCATCAATTTATCGCATTAACCCCCTCTTTAATCTTCTTATGATAATATAAAAACAATTTATCCCAGAGGCCTATCGTGAAACAGAATTCAGAAGTCTTAGCATTGAAATATCGTCCCAAACGTTTCGAAGACCTGATTGGTCAAGAGACGATTGCTCAGACACTTTCACTCGCCCTAGATTCCAGCAGGCTTTCTCATGCCTATCTCTTCTCCGGGCTTCGCGGTTCGGGAAAGACATCAACAGCGCGTATCTTTGCCAAAGCCCTGATGTGTGAGACCGGTCCAAGTTCACGCCCCTGTGAAACCTGTGAACACTGTACGATGGCCAATGAAGGCCGTCATATCGACATCATAGAGATGGATGCTGCCTCCAGCCGTAAGATCGATGATATACGTGATCTCATCGAACATACAAAATACAAACCGGCTACGGCACGTTTTAAGATATTCATCATCGATGAAGTCCATATGCTTACTAAAGAAGCCTTCAATGCACTGCTAAAGACCCTTGAAGAACCGCCGCCTTTTGTCAAGTTCATTCTGGCAACGACAGACCCGCTGAAACTTCCGGCCACTATTCTGAGTCGAACACAGCACTTCAGGTTTAAAAAGATATCGACCATTAATATCATCAATCACCTCAGCCATATTATGCATCTTGAGAACATCGAATATCAGAATGAAGCACTTGAGATACTGGCCCGTTCAGGTTCAGGTTCACTTCGTGATACTTTAACACTGCTTGATCAGGCTATTATCTTCTCAAAACATTTTGTGGACGTACAAACCGTAACCGATATGCTTGGTCTTATCGATCCTGAATTCATCAACAAGATCTTTCAGTCAATCTTCGAAAAAGATCAAGCTTCTATCATCAAGCATGTCAAAGCCCTTGAAGACTATGAGGGAGAAATGGTCATTGACGAGCTTATTGCCTATCTGAAAGAACGTCTCTATCTTCAAGATGCCATGTTCTCGACACTTATGCTTGAGCGTTTTTTCAGGATCCTCAGTGATGCCAAATCACTTTTCAGTATCAATGCAGACAGTGAGTTTGTCCTCTCTCTTGTCTTTTTCAAGATGGTCGAAGCACTTCGTGTCAAAGAGGTCGACCAGATGATAGAAGAGCTTGAGACACAGATACAAAGACCTGAGATCAAACAGATGTCGACACCAGTAGAAGATATACCTGAACAAAGTGCCCAGACTTCTAATGAGATAAAAATCGAAAAAGACACGCTAGCCAAACCTCAAGAAAAGGTACCGGAAAAGCCTATTGAACCAAGCCCGGAAGTAGACCATGGTGTCCAGTACTTTGAAAAACTTCAGGCAGCTCTTAATGACAGAAGCGCAGACCTGGGTGAATGTTTTGCCGCTAATATTTTTTATGTCAGTTTTAAAGATGGCATCTTATCCTGGGAATCATGCGCTGAAGGTGATGAAAAACAGAAGCTCATCCACGGTTGGGGTGTCATTAAACACTTTGTACAAGATATCTTCGGTTTTGAGACAACGATCAAAAACCTTGAATGCACACGCGAGAAAAAAAAAGTTGAAGCGAGTGTAGAGACAACACCCGTACCCCCAGTCATGCCTGTACCCACGCCTGAAGAGATGGATGCACAACCTGTAGAAGAGAGCGCATCCATGGTAGAAGATGAAATCATGGACGGCTCCTGTGTATCAGGATGTGCGGGGGAAGATGCTTCCAAACTGGATGAAGCCAGCAAAGAGATCGATGCTGCAGCCATCATGGAAGAGCCGATGATTAAAAAGGCTCAGGAGATGTTTGAAGCGACGAAGATTACCATACAGTCGAAAGTCTAATCTGCAGACTTATCCTGTCCCTCTTCAAAGACCTTGGAGATATCACCTGTCACACTGTCTACACCCTCATTGAACTCTTTTGCCGAACATCCTGCAAATATCATTACCAGCAAAGCAGCTAATACAAAACTCAATTTCATTGATCACTCCTTTTCGTTTTCATGACAACTATAGCAAAACTATCTTTAATAACTATTCTCGTACCTCAAAGAGTTTGGAGATATCATTACCGATACCATTGGCACCCTCTTTAAACTCTTTTCCCGAACAACCGCTAAGGGCCAGGATGACACTGAAAACTGCTACGATATTTTTAAAAAACATTATTTTAAACTCTCTATATTTACTTTCTTACCCGTGGAATTAGCTTTGACAAACTCTACGATCATCCCATGAAACAGTGCATAGGTTTTTGGCCGCTCAAGCTCTTCTTGAAGAGAGGAAAGACCATCGACACACCATTCTTGGAGATCATGATAAGATTCAAAACTATAACCAAAAGCATATAATAATCTGGCCGTATAGGCATCTACTACCATGGCATCTCTTTTACAGGCATAGCACAGTATAGAGTCAGCCGTCTCGGGGCCGATCCCCTTTTGTGACAGCAACCACTCTCGACTGACCTCCATGCAGAATGCTTCAAAATTACCATATTCTTCTTTGATAGCACAGCTTAGACCCTTTAGGTATTTGGCTTTGGACTTGAAGAGTCCACTTGGCTGGATAAGCTTTTCAAGCTTTTGCTGCTCTATCGCACAGAGTGATTCAACATCGAGACAGCCTTCAAGGTTATCGAGTGATTTTTCTACCCTCGTCCATTGGGAATTCTGCGTGAGTATGGCACCGACAATGACCTCAAAACTACCGTAAGCCGGCCACCACATCGGCGGTTTGTTTTTTAGAAGGTCCTGTTTCTCAAGGAGCTGATAAAGCTCATAGGAGTCACTAAGCAATCCATGCCTCAGTCGTGAATTCCCTACCGTCATTGAACTTTTTGAGCTTGAAAGCATTTATACACTTGCCTTCTTCAAGGTCAAAGACAACCATCTGCAAGATACTTTTGCACTTGTCCGGTACTTCAAAACGCCCCGGAAGCCCTGTCATAAAACGGTGTATCGGTGTCTTGGCATCCATCCCGATAACATTGTCTCTGCAGCCTGTCAGACCGATGTCTGTCAAATATCCGGTACCCTCATCTATCTGAAGGTCATCCGTACCGACATGTGTATGTGTCCCCACAATGGCAGACACCTCAGACTTGAACATCATCAGCAATCCGCGTTTTTCCGAAGTTGCCTCCGCATGCATATCGATAAAGATGTTTTTGACACCCTCTCCTTGAAGCTTTGCGATGGTATCAGTAGCACAACGAAACGGGTTATCTACCATCGGCATCGCATAATGCCCCATAAGGTTCAGTACCGCAAGTTTTTCACCTGCCACCTCATAGACCTTACAGCCTGTCCCGCTGACTTCTTGCGGATAGTTATGAGGACG